>JAUBOH010000386.1:0-6249 GCA_036700145.1 Microcoleus occultus BM001215366 | reverse complement strand
TCTTGAACAGGCTACGAGGGCCTGTTCCACAATAATTATTGGAGAGGTCTAATGAAGTCGGACTAATAACTAATGACGTCGGACTAATAACTAATGACGTCGGACTAATAACTAATGACCTCTTCCCGGAAATTATGGGCGCCGAAACTACGATCGACCAGACCGAACAGCTACCGCTGGTAGTAAATCCCGACATCCTCCAGCAAGCTATCCTCTACAAAATCAACACTCGCATCACCGCTCGCGGAGAATTAGTTTTCCCCTGCATACCGGGAATGCTCAGCCACTATCTCAAGGCTATAGAAAAGCTATTTAGCACTCTCGACAGACCCCTGCCAGAAGACCGCAGAGACGAACTCAGCAAGCTTTTAGCCGCTAAGTTAGAACAAGGCTACCGCACCTCAACAGCATCGATGCTGATCCTGCAATACGAATCAGTGCAGCCACCGCAAACCGGTTTAGCCTGCAAAGTGATTGTTACTAGCTCAACAGTTGGAGAACAGTACAAAAGCTGGGTAGACACCAGAGAACCTCCGCTTTTCGGCTCTCATCCAGACGCAAAATTGATGGCAACGGCTGCTAAATTGGGCGCGCCCGATCGAGTGCGGATTTTGGACGTGGGAGCCGGTACCGGCCGCAATACCTTGCCCCTGGCGAGATTGGGCTATTCTGTGGATGCGATCGAACTTACTCCAGCTTTTGCAGAACAGTTGAAAGTTGCTGCGAAAGCCGAAAACCTTCCCGTGACTGTCACCGAAGGCGATGTGCTCGACCCCTTAATGCGGATGAAACCGGCGCGCTACCAACTCGCAATTGCCGCCGAAGTCATCTCGCATTTTCGAGACAGCGATCAAGTAAGGCTTTTCCTAGCTAAAATGTGCGACTTCCTCTGTCCCGGAGGCGTGTTGCTGTTCAGCACCTTTTTAACCGTCGGCGACTACCAGCCTGATGCCCTCGTGCGACAAGTTGCCCAACTTTCCTGGTCTACTTTATTTACCCCCCAAGAACTCGCCACCGCAATGGAAGGGTTGCCCTTAGTCCAAATATCCGACGAATTGGTGTTTGAGTACGAACGCCGCCACCTGCCGGAGGGAGCCTGGCCGCCGACGCCCTGGTTTCCGAGTTGGGCAACCGGTCGAGATGTCTTCCCGATGGCAAACGGACGCCCGCCAATGGAATTGCGCTGGATTTTGTGCCGCCGCAGTTAAAAAAAAATCTGTCATTTCGAGACGGACACAGCAATCAGAAGCATTTACAGATGGTAACAGTTGCATCAGCTCTTTTGATTTGTGAAGCATAAAGCCGGCTCGCTGTCAAATGTTGCGCGGCCGGCACACAAAAATTTACAAAAATATATATTAAAATGTAAACATAGCGAAGCTCGTAGGCGTAAGCCGGGGCGCAGCCATCGCCCCGGCGCGAGAAACCCTGTTTCCGATTAGCTCCTGTGTTGGCAAACCTTTGATTTCTAGCTCTAAATTGCGTCAATCGAGCCGCCAGTAAAATTCGATCGCCATCTCGAATCCGTGCAACTATAGTTAAGATGAATCAGACAAACCTATTCCTCAAGAAAGATGACACTTTAGGGGAATCAGATTATCCAATAAATTAGCTCGCCGATAGGCGATGCTCCTGAGAAACAAATATGCTTTTAACACGTCCACTACAAGCGTTTGGAGCAATCTTCAGGCACAAACCTTCAACAAATAGAACGCTCGACCAAAAAAGCAGTAAAAATTATGGTGAGGGAAATATTTCTCCCGTTCCAAACCAACAACTTGACTGGTATATCGAACTGGAAATGCTAATGAGTAACGCCAAATCTTCCTGTACTAATGAAGAGATTACCGCTTGGCTGCGCGGATTGCTGACAATTGCTTGGGCAGACGGCAACTTTGACGAAGACGAGCAAAAAATGATTGCGAATCTAACTCAGGACGGGTTGCATCCAGTATCTTTTGAGGCCGGTTTTGAACCCATTGCCCCAGAAGAACTAGCCGCTGTGTTAGGGAAAGGCACCGCCAACGGCGAGAATTTTTTGAGAACAGCAGTAATGGTAGCCTTGGCAGACGGTACGTACTCGCTCCCGGAAGACGAGGTACTGTACAAGTTTTGCACAGCTTTGGGTCACAAAGTCGAGGCGATCGAATCTCTGAGACACACCATCGAAGACAGCAAGTGCGATCCCCAGGGCCCAAGCAGCCAAATAGTCTTTGATGCAAATGTCGCCCCGCCCACCGGAACTCCCCTTTCCTCTCTGCGGCCTCAACCTCACCATAAAAATGTCCTGCAACCCGTAAAAGACTGGCTTGACGGCTGGGAAGTTCACGACCCCAGAGTCGCACATTTTGTCTGCAAAATGATTCCGCCCCAGTGTCCGTTTGAGCGAGATGTCGTATTATTTGGCCGCAAAATCGTCCACATTCCCGCGATGTGCCAGATTAACCCACTTTACGAACAGTTGGTGGGAATGCGCTTTCGAGCTCTCTGCTATTTGGCAGATGATTGCAAGGAAGATGTATCGACATATTGTTAGTAGTCATTGGTCATTGGTCATTAGTCATTAGTCATTGGTCATTAGTCATTGGTCATTCTTGTCAAATGTTCGATTAATGACTGTAAGCTATTAACCAATGACTACTAATTAATCCAGTAGGATGTGCACGGCGCACCAAAAGATAAACATGGTACTTGGATCTGGTATCATAACTAATGACTAATGACTGCTGACTAATGACCAATGACTGCTGACTAATGACTACTGACCAATGATTATTGATTAAATTATGCAATTTATCGATCGAGCAGATATTCAAGTCGCAGCCGGCAAAGGCGGCGACGGTATGGTAGCTTTTCGCAGAGAAAAGTATGTACCGGCGGGCGGGCCCAGCGGTGGCACCGGCGGGCGGGGCGGTTCTGTGTTTTTGGTGGCGGTGGAAAGCCTGCAAACGTTGCTAGATTTTCAGTACAACCGCATTTTTAAAGGCGAAGACGGGAAGCGCGGGGCGACGAAAAATATGACTGGGGCTTCTGGGGACGATCGCACAATTGAAGTTCCCTGCGGTACAGTAGTTTACGACGCGGAAACTCAGGCAATCTTAGCAGATTTAGTCACGCCCGGACAGACTTTTTGCGTGGCAAAAGGTGGCAAAGGCGGCTTAGGAAACAAGTGTTTTCTGACAAATTCTAACCGTGCTCCAGATTATGCGATGCCGGGAAAAGAAGGAGAACACAAATTTTTGCGGCTGGAATTGAAGCTGTTAGCTGAAGTGGGAATTATTGGCTTGCCGAATGCTGGCAAATCGACCCTAATTTCGGCTTTATCTGCGGCTCGCCCCAAGATAGCAGATTATCCGTTTACAACCTTAGTTCCCAATTTGGGCGTAGTCAGAAAACCCAGTGGCGACGGTACTGTTTTCGCGGATATTCCAGGATTAATTGAAGGGGCTCACGAAGGCGCGGGTTTGGGTTACGAGTTTTTGCGGCACATTGAACGAACTCGGTTGTTGCTGCATTTGGTCGATATCACCGATGAAGATCCGATCGCCGATTACATCACAATTCAAGAAGAATTGAAAGCTTACGGGCGAGGTTTGGGCGATCGGCCGCAGATTTTGGCTTTTAATAAGGTAGATGCGATCGATCTTGAGGATGAGGAAATTGGAAATGCGATCGCCCGACTCAAAGAAATCAGCGGTGCTCCGGTGTTGATGATTTCGGCTGTGAGTCGAGTGGGGTTAGATGAATTGATGCAGCAAGTTTGGCAGAAACTCGACGAGATGAACGAGAGCGAAGCAGAGGCGCTGTTAGCAGTCGCAGTCTTGTAGTCAATAGTAAAAGACCTCTCAAAAGTGCCGATCGATCTAAAAACATCTGCAAACCGTCGCTAATAGCAAAAATTAATAGTTATTTTGTTTCCATTCCTTAGCAACTAAAGTACAAAAGCCTCGGTTATTTGCCGGGGCTTTATTATTGTATCCACCTAGAGAATTAAAAAAACAATAGCTCGGACAGTTATATCTAAAACTGTCCGAACTGTTGAAAAAATAAAAAGTTACCGATTATGTTTAACAAGCCAATTCCTTACTGATCCAATATCACTATAAGTTTGAGGGATTTGTCGGAGTAAACTAGCAGCTTCGGCTAACTGACCTGAAGTTGCCAAAACTTCGATCGCATATTTGTGTTTTAGTCTACTCAAACTCTGTTCACCTGCCTCATCAAGTTTTCCTCCTTGTTTATTTTTTAATTCTTGAAGGATGTTTAGAGGTCTTTTTAGAGTTAATGGATCTTTAGTGCGCTGAAATGTCAGCACAGCGGTTTCTATTTCTGTAATTAATTCTGGTGGAGTTTCTCGAAGTCGTTCAGGATTGACCACTGCTTTATCACTAACAATGCCAGGAACTTGAGAACTAGGATTTGAGGGTGGATTTGGCTCACGCTTCGTGAAGGAAAACAAACATAATGATACGATGATTGTGACTATGGCACCGATCGCTATAGGGTTAGTCAAAATCTTTAGTATGTTAGATGGACTGGGCGGGTTTGGGCGAGACTCTGGTAGAGGGTGATAATCTCTAGACGGTTCGGGTGTCTGTTGTTTGACTTGCTTTAATAGTTGCGGCTCAGGAACTTCATTTATTGGTCTGGGAGAGCGAGGTGTATCGCTGCCACTAGATATGCGTCTTCCTCCCGTGTTATCGCCGGGTAAAGTTCCACCTGACAATCCTTTACTTCTGTGTTGAGATTGCATACGTCTATACGTATCATGAATCTCTAGGGGAACTGTGTCTCGTTTGTAGTCTTCGTGAAACCAAACTCCAAGTTTATGGGCAGTCAACGTACAAAAGTTGGGTAATCCCGACTGTTTAACTAATGCCTGTAGGGTGAGATCATAGGTGACAAGTATAACAACAGCATCAGGATTTTCAGTAGACAACTTATAGGCACAAGCAATAATTTGCCTATCTTTTTGGTTGTCAAGAGGAATCTGACGATTATCTTCTAAAGGTTGAATTTGATAACGGCAACCATTTCTTACAAAGTTAAGAAACTCTTTGGCTTTAGCTTGCTCTCTCGGCATCTGTGAATTACTGACTAATAGGCCAATCTCTGCATAAGTTGCACCTGGTACATAACATTCCCCAAGTGTTTCATTATTACGCCATACTTGAACTCTATCTCTTTCGTTAGCTGACAACAATGCACTCGTGTCAAAAACTAACAAATGTCTACGTTTGGGAGATTCATTATTACGGAATGTATTCGACATGGGGCACTACCTCCAAAGATAAATAAGATACAATAGATTCATTCCAACTCATTTAGAGATGATCTGGATCATAGGCTTTAATGCGTCCAAAACTGATTGCCGATCAAAACACAGGACTGTAACAAGAATAGTGACCACCATTAAAATCAAAAAACCATATACAACCTTTGTATAACGTGTTTTTAATGGAATTAGATATGCCGCAATTAAAAATGTCGGAATAGCTAATAACACATATACAAGTTCTTTGGGAGCTTGAAGCATCCAAAGGATAGAAGCCGGAAATACAGAAAAAAGCAAAACAAAAAAACTGTTTTTCAGGGGTAATTGCTTGTCAATTTCTCCATTTTTAGCACTATTGCGATTTTTTGTTCTAGGCTTTTTATGGCGATTGTTAAGTCGCCTAAAATTACTTGCGATTCGTCCTACCTGTCGAGAGGATGCTTTAGGCTGTCTCGTTTTTTTATACTTGCCAGAGGACTTGCTAGGCATAGGATAAGTCTTTTCGTAAGGGTGCTTTCCAGAACAGATATAACCACTGATGTTTGATCTAAAAAGCTCGATCAATCAACACAATTTCAATTTAGAATTCAATAAATTAAGCTGCTTCACAGGCTATGATATTCTGGGCATCCCAGCCAAGTCTTGTTTTCATTATGGTAATTTCGAGAACTTTTTGATATTACCTTGAAGATGTCTAATACTCAGGACAGTTTTGATGTCGTAGCACGAAACCCTTGATTTCCCTTTTACAGTTCGATCTCTCACTCTAAAGCTTCTCTACAATTGGCGATCGAAACTTTCCGAAGTATTAATACAGAATCAGGAAATATTATCGAATGTGGGTATTATCATAATTCAACCAGATGAGATAGTTAAGCAAATCCACTTTACCGAAGACGTAATGAGCATCGATTTGATGGATGGGCGAATCATTTTCGATCGCTCACTCTAAAGTTTCTCTACAATTGGCGATC
>JAUBOH010000385.1:0-6262 GCA_036700145.1 Microcoleus occultus BM001215366 | reverse complement strand
GCGTAATTTTTAAATTACTTAACATACTTTGTTTTATTACCGCCTACTTACTTAATATAAAACTAAACTACCACCAAAAAATGATTTAACAGCTAGAAACTTAAACATAATCCTGTCCGAGCAACGAACAGTGATTAACAGACAAAAACAGGCACTTTACTCGTTGAAAGCTCGGTAGAGTCAAGGAATTACAGAGGTAGCTGAACGTTTGCGAGTACACATAATTGTTGAAACAATATAGGGATGGCGACCTCCAAAATTTATAAAAAATAGGGCGCGGGACTGGTAGACCCAGGGTAATCCCCTCAGCATTAATAGCAGGAATATCCGAAAAATTAAGTCAGGAATCCTGTGAATTTAAGAGTTATAAAGAAATTGGAAAGTGGGTTGAAGACAACTATCAAAGACAAATCAAGTATCAAACATTAAAATTCGCCGGTGTCGCAAGTCTGGTAAACCCACAAAACGGCATTTATCTTGGCGGCGGTTTATGAAAGCCCTTGGGTATGCACCATCGCAGGAGAGTAGCGGTGCAAAGCAGAAATCAAAAGTTTTTGGCGGCAGTGATTTATGTCGAAAAGCTCGATCGCAGTGGGTATTTACACGGATTGAACCGCAGCGATCGCGTCTTGCTAACGATATTGGTTGCCAACTGGGAGAGATTATTGATGCTGAAAAAGTTAGTGATCGGCCGGCGCGGTTGGTGCGATCGCGCGTTGCTGCTAAAGCTGTTAAATTATTGTTTAAAGAGTTGGTTCTTGAGTTGAGCTTGTGAATAGAATTCATTTTAAATTAAGACCTCACCATTGCGGTGAGGCTTTTAATTAATGCTTAGAAATCCTAGAGTGAAATGTAGATTCAAATTTACCTCCGGGGCGGGGGCGGGTTTATTTATCCTTTGAATGACCGGGATTGTTGGTGCAACCCGCCCCGGAGGACGAAGGGTTTTTAGGTTTTCGGTTTGCTTGTGGGGGGTCGATCGCCCGTTGAGTCGATCGGCATTACCAAGATTTTATCAACTCGGTTCCCATCCATATCGACTACTTCGACACGCAAACCGTTCCACTCAAAATGCTCGGCCGCCGACGGAATTCTGCCCAGATTTGTAATCACAAAACCGCCCATTGTGTGGTAACTACCTCTATTTTCTAACGATAATTCTTCAATTCCAAACAGTTCAAAAAAATCTTCCACCGCCAGCATTCCGTCCAACAACCAAGAACCATCCTCGCGCTGCACGGCTTGGGGTTCGTCCGCATCTTCTCTGGAGGGAAAATCGCCCACCAGTTCGACTAAAATGTCGTTGACTGTCACCAATCCTTGAATGACGCCGTATTCGTCTACCACCAAGGCAAGTTGATTGCTAGATTGCTTGAAAAGCTCTAATACTTTTAAACCGCGCGTGCTTTCCGGCACAAATAAAGGCCTGCGTAAAGAAGCGCTTAAATCGAACGGTTGACCTGTTAAATTCCTGGACAGCATATCTGTAACGTGGACTAAACCGATAACGTTGTCGAGCCCGCCCTGACAGACGGGAAACCGGGAATGACCGCTGCCAAGCATTTTTTGGCGGTTTTCTTCAACTGAATCGTCGAGATCGAGCCAGGTGAGATCGGGGCGCGGGGTCATTAAGGCGCTGACTCGCCGATCGCCCAAACGAAAGACTCTTTCCACCATGTCTTGTTCGGCTTCTTCAAAGGTTCCGGCCTCTGTTCCTTGCTCTATTAAAACCTTAATTTCTTCCTCTGTAACTTGCGGTTCTGTTGAAGGCACAATCCTCATCATCCGCAAGATTAAGTCAGTGGAATGACTTAAAACATAAACAGCAGGAGCGCCAATTTTTGAGAGCATTCGCATGGGAATAGCGACACTAGAGGCGATCGGCTCGGGGTTGTTGAGAGCCAGACGCTTCGGCACGAGTTCGCCAATAATTATGGTGAGATAAGTTATGGTTAAAATTGCGATGACTGAGCCGATCGGCTTAGAGTATGGTGCCAAAGCCGGAATCAGCCGCAACAAAGGCTCTACTCTTTTAGCAATGGTCGTTTCTCCGAAAGCGCCCGAAAGGATAGCCAGTAGCGTAATCCCGATTTGAACTGTCGGCAAGAACTGATTCGGGGCATTAGCCAGATCCAAAGCTACACGGGCATTGATCGAACCCTGGTTTGCCATCTGTTGCAGTCTCACCTTCCGTACTGAGATGATGGCCATCTCTGACATCACAAACACGCCATTGAGGAAAACCAGCAGGAAAACAATCAGAATATCGGTACTTGGGGACATTTCTCAAATTATCGGTAGTGAAGGCGAAGCGCTCTGCCTGGTTAAAGGAGAAGCCTGCAAGCGGAGAATCTCGATCGCCAAATCGAAATTGTTTTTCAACCTGTCACTAGAGTAACGGAACTGGCTCGTTTCGATCGCAGGTTCGACACATTTAGAGAAAGCCCAAGAGCAGAAATCTACCCCAAGTGGAGTGGAACTGCCAAGAGTCGATCGTCATAATAATTGATGTTTGTCGTACAATCGAACTTAGTAGGCAGCAGGGAAGAGCCTTCGCCCATCGGGGATAAAACTTAACAGCCCATGACTTTCTCTTCGATAATTCGTATCCTGGGGCGATCGCCCCTAGCAACAGAACTTCTCAACAAGCTCAAACGTCATCACTGCGTGCAACTTTCCGGCATCGCCCGTCTGCCTAAAGGATTAGTAGCTTCCGCCCTCGCCCAGCAATTCGGGCGAAACCTATTAGTCGTGACAGCAACTCTGGAAGAAGCCGGCCGCTGGGTGGCTGGATTAGAGGCGATGGGCTGGCAAACTGTACATTTTTACCCGACTTCGGAAGCTTCGCCCTACGAGCTATCTTACTCCGACGAGAACGAAATGACTTGGGGACAAATGCAGGTGCTCGCGGATTTGGTGGACAAGGCAGAACAAAGTGCCGCTGTATCTAAGCCGATCGCCATTGTAGCTACAGAAAGAGCTCTCCAGCCTCATTTGCCGCCGCGAAGTGCTTTTGAACCCTACTGTCTGACACTAAATCGAGGCGCGGTTCAAGACTCCAAGATACTTGACCGCCAACTTGTCTCGATGGGGTACGATCGGGTGACTCTGGTCGAAATGGAGGGCCAGTGGAGCCGCCGTGGGGATATTGTCGATGTGTTTCCGGTGGCGGCGGAGTTGCCGGTGCGGCTGGAGTGGTTCGGGGATAATTTGGAGCAAATTCGGGAGTTTGACCCGTCTTCGCAACGATCGCTCGATAAGGTCGATCGGCTAGTTTTAACTCCTACTAACTTTAACTCAATTATTAAAGCGGTTTTAGCTGAGAGGGGGAATTTAAAAACGAACCGCGAAGACGCTTATAGCGCTAAGGAAGAGAAAGAGGAAGGGGAAGAGAAGGTTATTAGGCGGTTGTTGGGTTTGGCTTTTGAGAAACCGGCTTGTTTGTTGGATTATTTGCCCGAAAATACTTTAGTTGTAGTTGACGAACCGGATGGGTGCGAAGCTCACAGCAACCGCTGGTTTGAGAATGCACAGGAACAGTGGGAAAATTGCGATCGGCAATCGGAAGTTGCGGATGGGGAGACCGAAAACTTACTAATTGCTAATTTGAAGGTTCCGAAAATTCACCGCAGTTTTGCTGAATCGATGGCAGATGTCGCAGGTTTCGATCGGCTGGAACTTTCAGAATTAGGATTGGATTCAACTACCCAAAAATTAGATAATTCGCCTGCGATTAATTTGGCTTCTCGTCCCGTGCCCGTGATGCCTCACCAATTTGCGAAGCTGTCTCAAATGCTCAGGGAAGAGCGCGATCGAGGTTTTACGGTGTTTCTGGTTTCGGCTCAACCCAGTCGATCGGTCTCTCTACTCTCGGAGCACGACTGTCCGGCTCAGTTTGTGGTGAATCCTCGGGATTTTTTGGCGATCGACAAGTTGCAGTTACAGCATATCCCAGTGGCTTTGAAATACAGCGGGCTGGCAGAATTGGAAGGGTTTATTCTGCCGACTTTTCGGATAGTTTTAATTACCGATCGGGAATTTTACGGTCAGCATTCTCTGGCGACTTTTAGCTACGTCCGCAAACGGCGTCGCGCTGCGAGCAAAAAAGTTGACCCGAACAAGCTAAGTCCGGGCGATTATGTGGTTCACCGCCAGCACGGTGTTGGCAAGTTTCTCAAGTTGGAACGCTTGACGATCGATCGGGAAACTCGCGAATATTTGGTACTGCAATACGCTGACGGTACTCTCAGGGTGGCGGCCGACCAGTTGGGCGCTTTGTCGAGGTTTCGGACTGTTGCCGATCAGACTCCGGTTCTTAACAAGCTGACAGGTCAAACTTGGGAAAAAACTAAAACAAAGGTTCGCAAAGCTGTTAAAAAATTGGCAGTGGATTTGCTGAATCTTTATGCTAAAAGAGCTAAGCAAGTAGGTTATGCTTTTCCGCCTGATATGCCTTGGCAACAAGAATTAGAGGATTCTTTTCCTTATCAACCAACGCCGGATCAGTTGAAGGCAACTCAGGATGTGAAACGTGACATGGAGGGCGATCGACCAATGGATCGCCTGGTCTGCGGCGATGTCGGTTTTGGCAAGACAGAAGTTGCTCTGAGAGCAATTTTTAAGGCAGTTACAGCGGGCAAGCAGGTGGCTTTGCTCGCGCCGACGACAATTTTGACCCAACAGCACTATCACACGCTCAAGGAGCGTTTTTCCCCTTATCCAATCGAAGTTGGATTACTCAATCGCTTTCGCACTGAAACCGAGCGCCGGGAAATTCATAAGCGCTTGGCAACTGGGGAGTTAGACGTGATTGTCGGTACTCAATCTGTTTTGAGCAAAGCGATTAAATTTCGAGATTTGGGCTTGTTGGTGGTGGACGAAGAACAGCGGTTTGGGGTCAAGCAAAAGGAAGCAATTAAAGCTCTGAAAACCGAAGTAGATGTGCTGACTCTCACCGCAACGCCGATTCCCCGCACTTTGTATATGTCGCTGTCGGGGATTCGGGAGATGAGTTTGATCGCGACTCCGCCACCGAGTCGGCGCCCGATTCAGACGCATTTATCCCCCTACAATTTGGAAGCGGTGCGGACGGCAATTCGTCAAGAGTTGGACAGGGGGGGTCAGGTGTTTTATGTGGTGCCGCGGATTGAGGGGATTGATGAGTTGGCGGATACGTTGCAGCTCATGGTTCCGGGGGCGAGAATTGCGATCGCCCACGGTCAAATGGAGGCTTCGGAATTAGAATCGATCATGCTGACTTTCAGCGCGGCCGAGTTCGATATTTTGGTGTGCACTACGATTATTGAGTCGGGTTTGGATATTCCGCGAGTCAATACAATTTTGATTGAAGACGCCCAAAAGTTCGGTTTGGGTCAGTTGTACCAGTTGCGGGGACGGGTGGGACGCGCGGGGATTCAAGCTCACGCTTGGCTGTTTTATCCCAAGCAAAACAAGCTTTCTGATGCTGCAAGGCAGAGGCTGCGGGCTATTCAAGAGTTCGCGCAGTTGGGATCGGGCTATCAGTTGGCTGTCCGAGATATGGAAATTCGCGGTTCGGGTGATGTTTTGGGTACGGAACAGTCTGGTCAAATGGAGGCGATCGGCTTCGATTTGTATGCTGAAATGTTAGAGGAGGCAATTCGCGAAATTAAGGGTCAGGAAATCCCGAAAGTGGAGGACGCGCAAATCGACCTCAGTTTGACGGCGTTTATTCCTGCCGATTACATCGGGGACTTGGATCAAAAGATGAGCGCTTACCGCTCTGTGGCTTCTGCTAATACCTCCGAAGAGTTGCAAGAGATTCGGGCCGATTGGTGCGATCGCTACGGCCCGATTCCTCTTCCCGCCCAGCAACTGATCCGTGTTGTCGAACTCAAACAAATCGCTAAGCAAATCGGTTTTTCTCGGATTAAACCGGAAAATAAGCAGCACATTGTTATGGAAACGCCGATGGAGGAACCTGCTTGGAACCTGCTAAAAGCTAATTTACCAGACCACTTGCACTCTCGTTTTGTTTACAGCAAGGGGAAGGTGACTATTCGAGGTATGGCGGTTTTGACTGCCCAAAAGCAGTTGGATAATTTGATTGATTGGTTGGGTAAAATGCAGGGAGCTTTGCCAGAAGCAGACCTTTTATTTTAACAGTAAATTACATTTACCTACTTCCTTCTTCCCGGTTCCTGAGCGAAGTCGAAGGGCCTACTTCCTTCTTCCTTCTTCCTTCTTCCTTCTTCCTTCGTGTCCTTCGCGTCTTCGCGGTTCA
>JAUBOH010000384.1:0-6271 GCA_036700145.1 Microcoleus occultus BM001215366 | reverse complement strand
AGTCAGATTTCTCATCAGAAAACTGGGAGAGAATCAAGGATAGATTAGCAAGGAACATTTAAAATCTATTCATTTCTTCAAAAGTAGCTAATATGTAGCGTACCTGCGTAAGTCCTGTTTATGTGCCTACAGATACAAGTTGCTTTTTTTAGCAGAGCAAGCTAGACTTTAAGGGATAAAATTTTTTCCATGCGCTTCCCCCTCTATCCCCGTTAAGCCCATGAGCAACCTTTCAAACATCCCAGGCGATCGCGATTTACCCGATCGCTATCGGAATGTAGGCGAACAAATCCAAGCATTCTTCGATTTTGCCGAAAACAATCCCGATCGCGCTGTTCCTTTTTTCGTCAACATCTGGGAAACCCAAGCATCCCTAACCACGCGGGCTTTAGCGCTACAAGGCTTAGGCGTGGCTGCAAAACACTATCTCGTTAAAGAGGCTTTTGCAGACTGGGATGTGCTCAAAGATATCGCGAAGGAAGTCAAGGGGAAGGGGGAAGTTAGCAACGATTTGACTCGGTGGGCGGCGGCTTCTGCGTTGGAGGCGATCGGATATTCTCAGCAGAGTTTACAACATTTAGAAGGCGGCGGTTTCACTGAACCTCTCGATCGCATTCGGAGGGAAATTCGCGATCGTAAGTTCATAGAAATCAACAGAATTCCGCGCTTAAACAGCAGAGGAGAAACAACGGCAGAATATGAAAGGCATCTAGAATTTTGGATCTACGGGCCCGTTGAGGAGTTATTCGCTGGTAACGATCACTCTCCGAATTATCAAGGGTTAGTAAAAGATGTCATTCGCGAATTACACGGGCGCGGGGTGTATTTGGGATTGATATCACCCAATCTACTGGTACAGGCGGAGGCGCTACTTCAAGCTGGGTCGATTTTTAAAGAATCTGCTGAGATTGAGAATTTTCTCTATCCGTTTTTGGAAGATTTTTTGCATAACCCCAACCAGGAAATATCATTTAGAATTAATGCTGCGGAGATTATCCATACAGCAAGGGATTTAAGCAGAAGGCTGAAAACTTTGAGCAAGTTGTTGTTGGAAGAAAAAAATACACAATTGCAGGAGTGGACGCTGGGAAAAACTCAGTCATTATTTAAACAATCTGCTGAGAATGAGAAATTTCTCTATCAGCCACTGGAAGAGTTTTTGCTCAACTCCAGCCGTCAAATATTATTGAGAATTAATGCAGCCGAAATTATCAGTACATCAACGGATTTAAACAGAAGGCTGAAAACCTTAAGCAAGTTGCTGTTGGAAGAAAAAAATCCAAAATTGCAAGAAGTGGCGCTGCGGCAATCTCAGTCATTATTTAAACTATCGGCTGAGATTGAGGCATTTATCTATGGGCTTTTGGAAGAGTTTTTGTTTGATCGCAGCAATGAAGTATCATTGAGAATAGATACTGCGGAGATCATCAATACAGCAACGAATTTAAGCAAAAAACTGACAACCTTAAGCAAGCTATTACTAGAAGAGATAGGATTACGAAATACATCAGTTAGACTTTTAATTTTCTATAAACAAGAATTAGCAAGCTATGAATTAGATTCTTATACATTACTAGATGCACTTAATTTTGAGTACAAATTAGATCAATCAGAACCAAAAGAATTAACAATTTCAGAGATTGATAATCGGCTCTCCTCAGTACATCAGTTACAGGGTCAGATCAAACAAAAATTTGTAGGTGCTGTAGCAGCAGCAGCAGCCTTAGCGATCAAGTATAGGCGCTCTGCATTAGTGGTGACAAAATACTTACAAAATCAAGAATTCGAGATAGAAAATTGGATTCAAAAACTTAATCGTCAAAAAGCTGAAACAGCAACAGAGCAAAGTAAGATAGCATCAAATCAGTTAATTTTAAAGAAATATGTCTTATCTTCTCATTTTAAATTAAAATGCTCTGGCTCAGAATACGAGCAATATTTAGCTCAACTAGATCAATGGAATAAGATCAAAAACATAGATCATCAAAACTTTTTTGGTAGTCCTGCTGCAAAAGAAATGATCCCATTAGATACAACTCTTTATCCACAAAAATTAAAAATGCAAAAAGCCTTACTTTTGAATCCCTACGAAAACTTTACTTATAATGACTGTAAAAAAAATTTGTCAGACTTACTGGATCTAAAGAATGAAATAATATTTATTCTCAATCAAGACAAAGACAAAAAAATAACTGATGAAGTCCCCCTTGGAGATAACCCGCTTGTTCAATTATTGTTGATAGTATTATTGCCATTTTTTACTTTTGTAAGTTTTGTGAACTTCGGAATACTTACATCAGTTTTTTTATTGTTTGTTATAATTTCCATGATAATATTAACTCTTAAATATTTTAAAAATAAGAAAATAGAAAAAATACTTAGGAGATTGAACGAACAATGGAGAGAGTGAAAAAAACATCATATTTTCTAAGTTTTGAAATTTCCTATAAACGAAGTATTCAGGAGACGAACAAAACTGAACTCCGTAAATACCTCCAGCAAACCCAACAGCAGCTAATAAGTTCAATTAGCCACCTTGCTACCAACCTAATAATTTCCCTCCGCTACATCTATGACCCCACTCAATCCCCCAAACTCAAAACCTACCTCCTAATCAATCGCCCCCACAATACCCGAATCGCAGAAGATTCCGAACAAATCCTCAGCCTCCTCACCAAAGGCAAATTAAGCCAATTCTTCACCCTCACCCCTCAACCAAACCTTACCCCATTCCAAAACTTAGACTGGGTGCAAACAATTGGCGAAATTCTCAAACATGAAGAATTCATCCCACCCCAAAATTACTACCTACCTCACCTTTTCGAGGCAAATCAAACCAATGATATGTCAGCAGTCTGCGATGTCATCCACCGCTTAGACAGCAAACTCATTTTAGAAATCACCCTGCAAACCTATCACAACCCCACTCAAAAATCATTGTGGGTAAATGCCATCAACCAAATGCTCGCTCAATTGGATAAAGTCAACGCCAACACCAGCGGAATCAAAGACAACATTCTCTCAGTCACATCAGCACTCTACCAAAAATACCAGCAGTCTTATCCCAACAGCGACCTATTCCAATATAGCATCAAAGCCCTAGCCGAAAATCGTGCCGATGCTTTTCCCGTCCTCGACACCCTCATCCATGAAGCCATCAAAGAAACACCTCACGGGAAACGATGCCGAATCATCCAAGTCAGCAAAAATCAACCAGGTTTTTCCGAAAGCTTGGAAGCCACAAAAAACGTAGATATTTCCAGTGCGATTGAATGGGAAGGCTGGCATAAAAACAACAGTGAAATATCAATTGCAAATGCAATTCAGCCACAAAAAAAAGGATTAGGAAAATTCGGCGGCGATTCTGGGAGTCTTCCCGACAAACCATCATTCTACCCTGAAAATCAACCACCAATGATAGGCGGTGTCAACTCAGAGCAAAATCAAAATCTACCGCAATTATATAATGCTGTTTCAGATGGTTCTGGTTTAGTGAAGTTGTCAGCAACTCCGCCAGCATCTCGGATGGTTGATTTAAAGCCATTGCATCGGCTGGCGACAGTTCAAGAAATTAGCGGCTTTTTCCGCATAGCTGTTCCCCAAGAAATCTCTATTGAAAATATGACAGAAAAATCCTTACCCGTGGCGAATTCTGAAGACTTATTCAATTATTACAAAAGTCTACTGGAACAAGATTCTGAGACTTACCGAGATTGCTACATTGTAGGTATTAATGACGAAGGAAATCCCGTAATATCAAGTTGGGCAGAAACTCCTCATCGCTTAGTTGCTGGTCTAACAGGTGCGGGGAAAACTAACTTTTTGAATTGGGTAATTTTCCAGTTTCTCTATGCGAATCCCACAGGAAAAATTTATATTGCCGATTTTGCTGGAGTTGACTTTAACTTTTTGGCAAAGCACTTCCTAGATAATGTTGAAATTATCACAACCGTAGAAGAATGTCAAAAATTAGTTGAAAAAATTCATACTGACGAGTATCAAAGACGCATCGAGTTACTGAAACAAGCTGAAGTCCATAATATTCAAGAGTTAAGAGAAGAGGGGGTTGAGATTCAGCGCACGCTTTGGATTATTGATGAAGCAGCAGACATAGCACTTGCGCCCAGCAAATTAAAAGAAACGATTCAAACAAGATTAATTGAGTATGCGCGCAAGGGGCGTAAATGCGGTCTTCACGTCATTTACTGCACTCAAAGACCATCAACTGCGATAATTACACCACAGGTGCTTGAATCCTGCGAAGAAAAAGTCGTTTTCCGAGTAAGTTTAGCTGCAAGTGAAGCTATTATAGAAAGTAGCCAAGCCGCTAAAATCTCAAAGGAATCTCGCGGCAGGGCTGTTTTAATGCTGGTTGGAGGTGATGAGAATAATTATGTAAACACTCCCTATATTCGAGTTCCTGTGGGCAAGAAAGTCTTAGTAGAAGATACGCTATGGCGTTATCTAGCTACTAAATCGTAAAATGTTTTATCTATGTTTGAGGTATCTAAATGAGTGTCAAGTCTGAAATTGAAGAATTCCAATCCATGATTAACAGAATAGTTGAGTCTCTGGAAGAGGTGAGTAGTTCATCAGCAACTATTCCTGAGACAGCAGTCGATGAATTAAGCAACAAAATCTCAAGTTTATCTGAGGGTTGTGAAGAAGTATCTAGCGAACTCAGAACAGCGATGGAAATGCTTGAAGGAATTAAATCCCGTTGGGGTTAAGGAGTAAAATATGACACTCAGAGACGACATCGAACAATGGCGGAGTAAAGTTGCTCAACTACTAGAAGCGATGGATGAAGTTCGTGCTTGCGCCGATCGACTTTCTGAGTGTCCCACTTATGAGTTAGATTGGCAGTTTTCCACGCTGCTAGAAATGTGTGAGGAAAGCTTAAGTCAAGTTGAACGCTTAAGAGAGGAATTGGAAGAGATACAAAGCCGGTGGGGTTTTGGTACGATTAGGAATCAAAAGTTTTTGGCTTCAGTCATTTCTCCAACAACTAAATTGGCAAATACGACTGTTAATGATGCCTCTATTCAAGATGCGATCGCCAAAAGCGAGATTTTTTTGACAACGGCTATTGCATCAGGTGTACCCACATGGCTAGCCCTCGAACTCGCTAACATTCCCGGTGATTCTTGGATGTTATATGAAAATCCCAACGCGACAGAAAGACTCACTGATTTAACCCAAAATCCCGCGAGTGAGTATTATCAAAAAAAACCGAGTACGCAACTACAAGGCGATCAAGGGGAATTAGCCTTATTAAAAATGCTGTTAGACTTTGATGATACAGAAAATCTCCTGTCAAGTTTACAAATCAAACCTAAACTTAATTTTAAAAATGGCAAAGATTACTGTAAACCAGATTTTTATCTAACATCTCACCGTTTAATTTGTGATGCAAAAGCTTATAAACGGAGTTCCATTAATGGCATTAAGACAGCAGCCAAGAAATATGTTAACTATCTTCAGGAAAATGGAGGAGGTGAAGTCAAATTTTATGTACCCAGAGATACTTATGCTAAATCTCAGCACAAACTCAATCGACTTCAATCTCAACAAAACGGGGTCAATGTTACCATCCATCCTATGACCATTGATTATGAACATATACTTTGGAAAAAAGAATTAATTTATACTTATCTTAAGTCTTTGCTGTCAGGAGCTAAATAAATGTTTGACTATAAAATTGTAGCAAGTAAACTCAATGAAGTCATTGACATTGTGAAACCAGAACTGTCAGATACTCAAATAGAATTTATGATTTCAGATATTCACGCTGGCGAGTGGAATTTGGCGTTAGAGACTTTGTGTGATATTCTCATTGAAGAAGAAATTCCCATAGATTTAAATGGTTATGAACTTTTGCAAGAAGTAGGCAATATCTTGAACATGGAACGGGAAACTTGGGAGATGCTAAAAATCCAAGTAGCTCCTTAGTACATAAATTACGAATTTATGTTATAATTTGATTCCACATTGATTTACCATAATAAATTTCCTTGGATTATAACTTTGATTGGAATCCAGCCAAAGAAAAGCAAAATATTCGCAAGCATCAATTAAATTTTCGTTTGGCATCAACTGTTTTTCGCGATAGTTCTCAATTAACAATCTATGATGAAGAACACAGTCAAGATGAAGATAGATGGATTACCATAGGCTTAGATGAAACAGGAAATTTAAGGGTAGTTGTTCATACCTTTGAACAAACCGATCGCACTTCTTGCATAATTCGGCTCATTTCAGCCCGCAAAGC
>JAUBOH010000383.1:0-6294 GCA_036700145.1 Microcoleus occultus BM001215366 | reverse complement strand
AATCGTTGCGGGGACTTTGATCGGACTCTTGTCCCCCCGCAACGATTCGGGGGGCTAGGGGGGATCAGGATTTAATAGTCAAACAGCAATCTCTGACTGGATTTGAGCTTAAGTTGACACCTATGGGCTTTTGGAGTGTCCTGATTGTGGGTAATATTAATTTCGCTCAATACTCATTTTATAAATATTTCTGCTTGACCGACCAGAGAACTTACTACTCAATAGTATAACCTATATTTTGCACTTACCAATAGTTTAAAAAGCGGATATCGGCACAAATTCGTAACCGTAACTGGTGCGATTTCCCGGTTTAACAATTACTAATTGCACTGCTCGATTGCGATCGCCCGAAGGTAAAAATCGAATCTGCCCCGATGCTCCTTTTGCCGAAAAATCGGACGCCGATAAAGCTTGTTGAATGCCTGTACGAGTTGGATTTCGCCCTAAACCGACAATTAATGCTGTCGCCGCGTCATAGGCTAAAGCTGTGCGCCAACTTACTTCTCCATTCCAAAGTTGTTTCGATGTTTGGGGAAAGTTTGACTGCGGATCTGCGAGAATGTGCCAAGGAACTGCCAACACCATATCTGCTGCTGCTGCGCCACCGATTTGCAGTGTTTTAGCAGTATAAGCGTCGTCTCCTGCTAATAACGGCAGCCGTTTGGCGTTTACTTGCACTACTTGCAAAGCTTGATCTAGCGTGGCTGAATTGGATGCTAACATAATCACTTCTGCTCCTTGGGCGATCGCGTTTGTAACACTTTCGGCAGCATTAAAATTGCCCTTAGCAAAATCAAATTCTGATACTACTTGTCCTCCATCTCCGTAAAGAGCAGTAGTGAATTCACTTTTCAAAGATTTGCTGTAACCGCTAGCAGAATTGAAAAATACAGCCACTTTTTGCTTTTGCAATTTTGCTAACATATAGCGGGAGAGAGCATTAGCCGCAAACCGATCGCTCGGCACTGTCCGAAATATATTGCTCCCTACTCCTGAGAGCTGCACGGACGTACTTGTCGGAGAAATTGCTACTAATTGATTTTGCTGGTAAATCTTGCTAGCTGCTAGCGTTGTATCCGAACTAAAATGCCCGATTACTCCTAAAATTTCCGAGTTATTTGTTAAAGCACTGGCAATTTGCGAGGCAATTTCTGGGTTGTTGTCGTCGTTAGCAATTAGCACTTTTAATGGAGTACCGCTAATGCCGCCGCTTTGGTTGATTTCATTTTGAGCTTGAGCGACGCCCCGCAGAATTTCTAGAGCGGCATTGATATCGGCGCCAATGGGAACCGCTGCGGCAATTGTGTAGGATTTTCGATCGCCGATCCGGGCGTTGTTGAGGTAAATTAGTGCTTCTGGATCGTTGCGATTGGTTTTCAGCGATGCTTGTAAGTCGGAAATAGCTGCGTTGTAGTTGCCGGACGCGATCGCCTGTATTGCTGCTTGTTTTGTTGTTGTTGCTTGCTCTGGAATTAACAGTTTTTTTCCGCCACTCAGACGCTGCTGAATCTGCTGCTCTGACTGCGGCGAATTCTCCGTCGGCGACTTGGAAATCGTCTGATTTTGGGGTGATAAACCTCCGACATTGATGCCCCTGCCGCTTGTCAGCCACCAAATACCTGCACTGGCTAGCCCGATCGTAATTAGGAGCGATAATACGAGAACAACGGTTTCGTTTTTTTGGGACATGGCTGCACAGTTTGAGATTTTAGGTTTTAGATTCAGCGACTCAGGAAGGAAGTTCGGCAACGAGTAATGTACGGGATTGAACGGATCTAACGGATGGAAGGAGGCAGGAGGCAAGAGGCGGAAAAAACTAATCTAATTATATTTTTACATTTTTTTTTATTAATTTTAGACTAACTGCGAGGCACTCAGCAGTATAATATGCCCAAGTCCAAGGCAGGATGTCAATTTTGCAGGTAACTATGTATAAGTTAACTCTGGAATGGATGGAAGGGAA
The DNA here is from genome assembly GCA_036700145.1 of Microcoleus occultus BM001215366. Taxonomy (GTDB): domain Bacteria; phylum Cyanobacteriota; class Cyanobacteriia; order Cyanobacteriales; family Microcoleaceae; genus Microcoleus. The sequence continues at coordinate 4,331 of JAUBOH010000383.1, read as the reverse complement.
TCAGGAGCGAGCGCAAACGTTCAGCTCCACAAGCCAAACAAAACAACGAGGTACAATTCGCATCGGTCGCGATCGAGAGCAATGCGACTTGGTACTAAGTGAGAGTGACAGAAGTTTGTCTCGCTTGCACGTTGAAATATTTCTTAACACCAGCACTAATAAATTTTGGGTGCGAAACCTGACGCGGGAGCAGCTAGCAGCCAAACGCAACCCCATAATTGTTGACGGTCAAAAAATCTTGGAGGAAGAAGCACCTTTGAAAGTTGGCAGTCAGATTCAACTGGGAAAAATAGTTTTAAAAATAAGAGCGATCGAGCAACAGCAACCGGAAATAAATCAACATTCCGCTCAGCCAGTTTATGGCATAAAATGTCCTACAGGTCACGTTCTACCCCATGATTATCTGGGTCTTTTTTGTCCGCACTGCGGCAAAGGCATACAATCGGGAGAATCACAAGTATTGAGGTGATGATAGTCAGGAATATAAGGATAATATCATTTTAGATTTGAGAATTGGGAATGACTGATAACAATCGGAGAAAGTGTAAATTGTCAAGTTGAGAAAAATCGGGATGTGCGATCGCACACCAGTAATAGAGTTGTTGTGAGGAAGGTTATGCAAATTCAAATCAGTTGGGAAGATCCAGTCACCGGAGAAATGAGGCAGCCTGTTTTTAATGTTCCTGTAGCATTAGGCAGGGAAATCGGTCAGATGCCCACCAGCATTGACGGACAGCCTGTTTCGCGGGCCGTGTTCCGAAGTGAAGAAATTTCGCGGTTTCACGCCTTAATCGCATTAGTCGGCGGTCAAATGTCGATCGCCGATCGCAGTTCCAATGGAATATTCCTCAACGGTGAAAAAGTCAAGGGCGCTAGCAAACCCATAGCTAGCGGGGATACAATCCAAATTGGGCCCTACAGTTTGGCGATCGGGCTATTAGTAGCAGCAGCAGAACCCACCAAAGTTCTCGCCCCAGAATCAACAATTATCTTCAATCCCAATACAAAAGTTCTCAATTCTCAACAAGTCCAAGCACAACAAAATGCCACCCCATTACCCACAATATCTTTCAATCCAGATACCGATGTCCTCCAAACACAAATCCCTCAAATCCCTCAAACTCCTTATAATTTAACTGCTTTTCCACCGCCAGAGATATTTGCGGGCGATCGAGTATCCGTCCAAGAATTGCGCGCCACCGGCAAGCAAATAGAAGAAACAACCTACGTCGGCATTGGCGGCGGCATGGGAACATTTGTCTGGGTAGATACGATCAGAACTTGCGGAGTTCCCCGCGAACAAATAGCAGTCATCAGCTTAGAAACCAAGCCCTACGGACGCTATCAAAGACTCTGCCGCAATTCCCAAATTCCACCCCACGAAAGAATTCGATCCGGTTCCGATTCCTGTCCAGACAATATTTGGGGCTGGCCTGGATACGCCCTGCGAGAATCAGCAACTAAACTGGCTTCCGGTGAAATTGGTTCGGGATTAAAACACCTGTGGCAAGTTTTTTCCGAACCCGTATTTGCCGATACTTACACCCCACAAGCTCAAAACGTTTTCGCCTCAATGGACAGAGAAGCAAAACGCATTGGTTGGGACGAAATGCTGCGTTACGGGCGCGTTCGAGGTATTCGGAAAACCGACGACGGCAGATATGCGATCGCCTACTCCGTACCCACACCAAACTCCAGTAGCGAACATCGATTTTTACTAGCAAAATACATCCAGCTAGCCACCGGCTACCCAGCAATTAGATTCCTACCAGACTTACAAGAATATCGCGCCAAAACAGGTGATTTCAAATCAGTAGTAAACGCCTACGAAGAACACGAACACGTTTACAAACAGCTAGCTAGCCAAGGCGGTGTAGTCATTGTCCGCGGGCGGGGAATTGTTGCTTCTAGAATCTTGCAGCGATTGAATGAAATTCGCCAACAGAACAACCAGATTAACATTATCAACTTAATGCAATCGCCAAAACCCCAAGGCAACAAATTCGGTTTTGCCCAGCGATACGTAGAAAATCAATGGGAATTCCAACCTTACAACTGGCCAAAAGGCACTTGGGGCGGCGATATGCGCGCCATCTTAGAAGCAGCCAGTCCCCAAGGAAGATACGAAATGCTAACAGCTTTGGGCGGTACAACTACCGCCAGCCGTCAAGATTGGCGCAGCATAGTTAAGACAGGAATCCAAGCAGGATGGTACACCATTAAATTCGGTCAAGTAGAGCGAGTAGAGCAACAAGCTGGCAAATTAATCACCTATATCAAAAGCGGAAATTATGAAGGAATAGAAAAAATCAAAGCCGATTTTATTATTGACTCCACCGGTTTAGAAGCTAAACCGAAAGATAATCCTTTGTTAGATGATTTAATTACTCACTACAATTTGCTGCTCAATCCCTTTGGCAGACTTCACGTTGCCAACGACTTTGAAATAGTAGAAATGCGGAACGAGAAAGCTCGAATTTATGCTGCTGGAGTGATGACGCTGGGAGGGCCTTACGCACCAGTTGACACCTTTTTGGGATTGCAATATGCCGCGCACCGTTCAGCCGAAGGTTTAGCAAGAGCGAAAGCTCCCAAAATTCGCCATCTCGAAGGCATCGGCTCCCTTTGGCAGTGGCTGAAATGGGCAACCAATCAATCTCCTTAGTCATCAGTCATTAGTCATTAGTCATTAGTCATTAGTCAACAGTCAACAGTCAACAGTCAACAGTCAACAGTTAACAATCAATTATGACACCCACACTATTTGGTCGCTGGCAAACTCGAATATTTCTCTTAGCTACCGTTGGAGTTCTAGCCTCCTTACCGTTTTATTTGGGTTACTTAGGAACTCAATACAACCCAATTTACTTTTGGGTATTATTTTATGTAGGACTTTTAGGATTAGGCTGGGATGTCCTCTACAACTTTTTGCAGCAATTTATGTGGGATCGAGATTGGCCGGGTGTGTTTCAATTCTTTGCTGCCATTGTCGAAGCAGTATTCCTCGGTTCCACAATCAAAATCTTTGGCTTACCGTACATTCAGCAAGAGTATTTTAAGATACCAACCTTTATCCTGCACTACAGTTTAGTTTGGGTATCTGTTTACCTTTCCTCCTGGGTGATGATGCGGCTGCTGTTTCCTCGGTGGCGGTTTCGGGGCGGACAATGGGTTGGCAAATGGCCCAGAAGCAGTCAGTAGTCATATCACGTCCGGTCGTATAACTATCATAAAAATTGTTCGTAGTGAGGACTTTAGTCCTTGACTGCTGAGGACTAAAGTCCTCACTACAAACCTCAGTAATTTTTTAGTCAACATTACCAACAGAGGTGACATGAAAATTAGCAGTTTCGCAAACATTTTCGGTGCTGCAATTCTCACTTTGGGACTGGCTACTAGCTGCGGTAATTCCGACAGCAACACGGCAAATCCCAACAGCGAAGCTACAGCACCAGCAAGTCCCGCAGCGGCCAAAAATCAAACAGCAGCTAAACCAAGTCCAAGTGCGGTTAAAGCTGACAAAGCGCTTCCCAAAGTATTTTACAGCGAGGAGGGAGTAGCGATTCGAGGTACCGATCCTGTAGCGTACTTTACCCAAAACAAACCTGTCAAAGGCAACCCAGAATTTACATACAAATGGGGCAATACTACTTGGCAATTTGCTAGCGCTCAAAATCGGGATTTATTTGCTAAAAGTCCTGAAAAATACGCGCCTCAGTACGGTGGTTTTTGTGCTTGGGCTGTCAGTCAAGGTTATACGGCTTCTACCGATCCCGATGCTTGGAAAATTGCCAACGGGAAACTTTATCTGAACTACAATTCTGCGGTACAGTGGGGTTGGGAGAAAGATGTTTCTGGGAATGTTGCTAAGGGCGATAAAAATTGGCCTGGACTTGCTAAGGATAAAAAGTGATTTGAAATATGTAGGGTACGTCAGATAGCGCGATTTCATTTATCAATTGAGTATCATGCTAGTTGACGCACCCTACCAGCTATTTTTTAGATTTTGTTAATATCATAAATATTCTAAAAAGAGCTTTTCTTAATCATATCTTTATTTTTTAGCGCAGTTGCGAAAGCGAGGGAGTCCTTAACAGCAAAGGATTCAGGAGAAAAAATAAAGTTTGTTGAATTTTTTTAAAATAACTGCAATACTTTGTAATGTAAAGAGAAAAGTTGAAAAATTTGTAAAGATAAAGTAATTAGATTGCGATGTCGCTAAAGTAGTAAATATGACTGTTGGGCACAGAAAAGAGTGTTAAGCTCGGCTAAGCTAAGCCAAAGCAAAACCTCAATATTTAATTAAGTTCGATCGATAACAAAGGCTAAGG
>JAUBOH010000382.1:0-6301 GCA_036700145.1 Microcoleus occultus BM001215366 | reverse complement strand
GTTTTGTTGATTGGAAGGCCTAATAAAATAGGTTCGTAGTGAGGACTTTAGTCCTTTTCAATCAGGACTAAAGTCCTCACTACGAACCCTGGGCGGGTATTTTACCAAACATGATATTAGTCCTATTGATTTTAGATCAAATCTGGTGGCATCGGAATTGATATTACCCAAAATCAGGACACGGCAGTGCCCTTGGACTACAACTAATCGGGCGATGGCTACATCTCTCCGAGAGGAAGATTGATTATTTTTGGGTAGTCCAAGGGCATTGCCGTGTCCGACCTTGCCTATCATATCGAGGAGTGCAACCAAAATTCATACGATCAATTATTTCAGCAACTCAGAAACAGTCTTAAATTCGTACCCTTTTGACTGCAAAGTCTTGACAATCATCTCAGTTGCTGCTACCGTTTTCGAGCGATCGCCCCCGCCGTCGTGCATCACCACAATCGAGCCCGATCGCACATTGTCAATCACCCGATTTGCGATATCTTCCGCCGTGAGTGTTTTTTCATAATCTTGCGAATCCACATCCCACATAATCAATTTCTTGTGCATTTGGGATAGCAAATAAGACAAAACTACAAATCTCCGACCCCAAGGAGGCCGAAAACTAATACTATCTTGCTTTACCCCAAATTCCTGCAAAAGTTTGTCCGTTTTTTTAATTTCCGACAGCAGATACTCGCGGGGTTTAAACATCATATCCTTGTGGGAGTAGGAATGATTTGCCAACTCATTACCCGCCGCAATAATCATCGGGAGTATTTCAGGATGTTTCTCAATATTGCGCCCGATTTCAAAAAAAGTTGCTTTAACTTGGTAGCGGTATAAAATATCTAAAAGCTGATTTGTATAGGGAGGATAGGGGCCGTCATCGTAGGTGAGAGCAACTACTTTCTCTTGAGTGTCGGCGCGGTTGATGCCGAAATTATTGTGAAATTTAGTAACGTTAATCAGCAGCGATGCTGCAAAAAACAATGCTATTGTGAACAGCAGAAACTTTTGTAAATTTTTACCGATTCGCATAGCAGGACGGAAGCTCGATCGAGCATTAAAGTGGATTGCTGTCAGATTACCACAATTTAAGTTCGCGGACGCACGGGTGCTCATCACCTTTGTTTTTTCACGCGTCTACACTGGTTACAGCCCGCGAAGCGGGTAAAAAACAAAGGTGAGGAAGCTCGTCCACGCTAGCAAACTGATGCGCGATCGATCGCCCTTGTCAAGTATCCAAAAAAAACGCCGACAATATTGCCGGCGGCGAGTTGTTGTTGAGGTTCAACGCTAGAATATCGAAGAGAATACAAGCAAGAAGGGCGATCGCGCCTGTGAAGAGATTTGAAGAGAGAGCCACCTAGATGGCGGCGCGATCGCAAATTCCGACATTTCAAGTTATACCCTCCACCAGCAACGTAATCTTGTCAATTCCCACCACATAAACCAGCTCTCCCGGTTTAAAAGTTATACCTTTATCGCACCTCGCGGGCCACCAACTGCATTGAAAGCGGACGCGACCGCATTTGTGAGGTCGAATTTCTTCTGCAACGATTGCTTCTTCAAAATAGTCGAAAAACATGATTGCTGCTCCTAAATATGGGTTTGGCTTCTGTTCAGAAAGCGCACAGTTTATACTGATACTGAAAGATTTAAATCTCTGGGTACTTAGCTCTGGGATTTAAATTATGCCTTCTACATAAGTGCCGTTTGATGACTCCCCACAAACAGATGCTTTGCAACTACCCTTCAACAACCAGAGTCACATTATCAATGGCGATGACTCGAACCGCGTCTCCGGGTTTAAAAGTAATTTCTTGGTCAGATATTGCAGGCCACCAACTGCTTTGAAAGCGGACGCGACCGGATTCGCCCGGACGAATTTCTTCTTCTACGATCGCTTTTTTGTCTTGGGCGATCGCTTTTGGTGCTACATGAGTATTGGCTGTTTCTACATCGGCTACAGTCGCTTTTTCCTCACCCGCAGCGCTGGATTTTTGCACAGCGGCCGCCGTCTTTTCTCCTACACCGGCGCTGGACTTGGACGCACCGCAGACGGCTGATGCAGTTTCATCGACACCGCCGACTTGTTCCTCATCAGCGAAGGCCACTATTCCTGGTTCATCAATAAAGCTTGCTTCTTCGACACAGTTAGTAGACATGGTTGATTGCTCCTGAAGATAGGTTTTGCTTAACTTTGGTATCCAAAAAACTCGCGTTTTTGCAGGCCGGTAAAAGTGTCATATTTTGATCCCAATAATTGCCGTGCGGGATTTAAATTCTGTCTTCTACGCAATTGCCTTTTGCCTTTAGATAAAAGTGTCAGATTTTCCATCCCTGCGTCTCGATTTATGGGATTTAAATTCTGCCTTTTATATAAGTGCATAGTGGCTGTTTGACGACTCCCCACCTACAGACTTCTTTCCAACTACGCTTCAACTATCAGAGTAATGTTGTCCAGTCCCACGACATGAACTACGTCACCGGGTTTAAGAGTTATTTCTCTAATGCACTTCGCCGACCACCAACTGCTTTGAAATCGCACGGTGCCGGACTGATTAGGTTGAATTTCTTGTTCAACGATCGCTCTTTCCAAATGGCTAACAGTCATGATTGCTCCCTCCTGATTGTAGGTTTACATGAACTTTGGGAGGCTATAAACTTATAGCTCTACTCGCTAACCCGTTGATTTCTAACGAAGCTTCAACGATGAGAGTAATGTTGTCAATTCCGACCACGTGAACCACGTCACCGGGTTTAAAAGTTATACCTTTATCGCACTTGGCAGGCCACCAACTGTTTTGGAAGCGCACGCGGCCAGACTCTTGAGGGCGGATTTCTTCATCGACGATCGCTTTTTCAGAATTGTTAAAAGTCATGATTGCTGGCTCCCGATTATAAGTTTGCCTGAACTTTTAGATGCGAAAAACTGATAGCTCGACTCGCGTTCTCGCTCCGCAGCTAGGCTGCAACAACCAGCAGAGTAATGTTGTCAATTCCGACGACGCGAACCACATCCCCCGGCACAAAAGTCATGTCTCGGTCGCATTTTGCAGGCCACCAAGTGCTTTGGAATCGGACGCGGCCGCATTCTTGAGGGCGGATTTCTTCATCGACGATCGCCTTTTCAACGTTGTTAATAGACATAGCTGCTTGCTCCTGAATGTAAAGCTCGACTTGATTTGTGCGGATGTCAGAAGCTTGTCTGTCAACTTCCCCTCCACACTCAACAGTCTCGCCGACCAACAAGAGCCCTGTCAGTCGGCAAAAGTCCATATAAGTCGGCTGTTTGAGGGGGTAAGCGAGTCGGAAAAAGTCTGTTAGAGTTGTTTGATATGGGTAACGCTAAACCTGGTGACTCAATGGAAGCCGATCGTGCACTGGATTTTACTAACTCGTTACTTGTGGCTCGAAACCTGAAAACTCTCGACAACCTTGACAGCGCTATTTTTCGCGAAGCATGGATGGGGGTGCAAGGCAGGACGTACCAACAGGTTGCAGAAAGTGAAGGATATGGAGTAGGGACTGTGAAGGATGCTGCCTCTAATTTGTGGAAGCGGCTTTCAGCTTTGTTTGGAGAAGGGGAAAAAGTTAAAAGAGACAACCTGCAAGCGGTTGTAGACCGATATTGGCGCAGCTACTCCAAACTAGAACCGCAGTCGGGGCAAATTGTTCCGCTGCGATCGCCTCTCGGACACGATCCGGACTTGGAAATCGAAAACCCGAACTTTTTAGGCAGGTTTGGGGCGATCGAGGATCTGAATACTCTGGTCGCCCAAGGAGCTAAAGTGATTGTGATCCAAAGTGCCGGCGGTATGGGCAAAACGACTTTGGCGAGACAGTATCTCAAATCTCAAGGATTTGACAAAACCATCGAACTATTGATGGCAAAAGAGACTGAGAATATCACAGCCTTGGAAAGCGCGATCGAAGAATGGCTCAAGCAAGACTTTCAAGAAGAACCCGGGCCCGACTTCGGTGTCACCCTCGGACGCCTGAAGCGCCAGCTTCAGACTCACAAAGTCGGCGTATTGATTGACAATTTGGAAGCCGCACTCGACGGACAAGGTAAGTTTATCGAACCGCACCGGCTTTACGTCGAACTGCTGCGAGTTTTGGCTGACGCGGCGGTGCAGTCGGTAACGCTGATTACCAGTCGCGATCGGCTTTGCGATTCTGATGTCACCGTCGAACACTACTTGCTTCCGGGATTAGAGGTCGAAGTTTGGCAGCAGTTTTTTGGCGATCGCAATATCAACACAGATCCTGTCGCCCTCCAGGAAATGCACAAAGTTTACGGCGGCAATGCCAAAGCAATGGGCATTCTTTGGGGGACAATGCGAGAAGATTTTGACGGAGATATGGCCGCCTACTGGCTGGAAAACAGCGACGATCCGCTGGTTGAAACCGACTTAAAAAATTTAGTGACAAGTCAATTCAACCGGCTGCAAGAACTCGATTACGAAGCCTATCAACTCCTGTGCCGCTTGGGCTGTTATCGCTATCAAGACGTGCCGACAGTCCCGACTGACGGGCTTTTGTGTTTGCTGTGGGACGTTCCCGAAGCTGGACGGCGACAAATCATTAAATCGCTGTTGCACCGATCGCTAGTCGAGTCTCAGAAGGGCGAATACTGGCTGCATCCAGCAATTCGGGAAGAAGCAGTCGATCGGCTCTCGCCCGGAGACTGGGAGACTGCTAACCGCAAAGCCGCCGAATTTTGGACGGAGAGCGTGGAAACAATTGAGACTGTAGAAGATGCGCTGAAAGCTTTTGAAGCTTACTATCACTATGTGGCAATTAGCTGTTTTGAGCAGGCCGCTAGCGTCATTCTCAAAAAAATCAATATTCAGTTTGCCAAAGACTACAAGCTCGGTCGAGCGCTCTACAAATCAGGTTTCTTGCAGCCAATAATTTCAGCAACTACTCGCATCGTCAACAATGTGACTTCTGATTATTATTTGAGCGGTCTATACAGTATTTTAGGCGTTTCTTACCGGATATTAGGCGAGATAAATCAAGCCATAGAATGTCACCAGATATCAGAAAGAAAAGCAACTAAATCTTTGCAAAGTCTAGCAAAAAGCAGCGAGCCGGAAAACGGCAAACAAGCTAATCTGGAATTTTGGAAAATTAACGCGGCGATCAATATAGGTTTTTGTCAAATAGAAATGCTGGAATTAGAAGCAGCTATGGATATCTTTGTCAAGCTCACAACTTCGCGGGAGGAAATCGGGATTAACAGCTATTCGATCGATGTCGGGCTAGCTTTCCTCAACTCCTGTGTCGGAGTCAAAAAATCAGCGCTTGAACTCGCCGACAAACTTTATGCCGATCGCGAAGACAGTCAGTTGGTAGGTACGGGATACAAGCTAGTGTTTCTAGCCGCCACCTACAAAAATCTGGGAGAGACCGAAAAAGCTTTCAGCTTGTACCGACAGGCGATCGCCCAGGCCGACCAAAACCAGTACAGCACCATCAAAGCCAAAGCTCTCAGCGGTATAGCCGCGCTGTACCGAGAACGGGGAGATTTTGACCAAGCGCTGTTACACCATGCAGAAGCAATCGAAATACTCGATCTCAAAGGCGCTAAATTAGACCGAGCCGAAGCTTGCTATCAACTAGCACTCACAGAACAAAAACTTGGTAATATCGAGAAAACCCAAGCAAATTTTGACCGCGCCATTCAACTGTTCAGCGAAATGGACGCCAGCAAACAAGTAGAAAAAGTACAGTTAGCCGCCACCAAAAAACCCGAAAAAATCCCTAATTGAGCGAGCAATAAATGAGAAAAAAGATACAATAAACTAAAGCACAACCATAAATTTTGTAGACATGAAACTAAAACGATTGGGACACGTAGCGGTCTGCGTGCAAGACATAGAGAAATCTGCCGAGTTCTACCTAAACTTGGGCATGGAATTAGTCTGGAAAGATGCAGACTGGGCTTATTTGAAAGCAGGAGAGGACGGATTGGCGCTGTTGAGTCCGACTTACGACCAAGCAGGGGCGCATTTTGGGTTTGTATTTGACGATCGTACTGAAATGGAATCCGCCTACCAACAGCTAAAATCTGAAGGTGTTTCCGTCACCCACATTCACGAACACCGCGACGGTACTGCATCTTTTTATGGCAGAGACCCCGATGGTAACGGTTTTGAGTACCTTTACGAACCAGCCTGACAATCATAGTTCGCGATCGAATCAAAACCCAAGAAACTGGGTTTTTAGCGGTTTCTGCCAGTTGTAATATCAAATCCGGTAGCATCGGAATTAATATAACCCGAAATCAGGACACTCAAGA
>JAUBOH010000381.1:0-6315 GCA_036700145.1 Microcoleus occultus BM001215366 | reverse complement strand
GACTAATGACTAATGACTAATGACTAATGACTAATGACTAATGACTAATGACTTCATTTCTGATAAATCACCTCAAAAGTTTCGACAGCTTTCTTCTTACCTTTTACGATCACAGAACCAATTTTTCTAAATTCAAACATATCTTTAGTAGCGCTGTAAACGCTATCGCTCACCAAAATTTGTCCTCCCTCAGCCATTGACTGCAACCTAGAGGCAATATTTACCTCATCCCCGATCGCAGTATAGTCCATGTGCTGCGGCGAACCAATATTACCAACAACAACCTCCCCCGAACTAATGCCAATACCTGTAAGAAAATTATCCTTAATCCAAGGCATCGACATTCTCCTAATCCGGCGCTGCATATCGATCGCAGTTTCGATCGCCTTCCGTTCGCGATCGGTCACTTCCGAAGGCGCCCCAAACATTGCCACAATCATATCTCCCACAAACTTATTCACAGTACCTTCATGACTAAAAATTACCTCTACCATCTCCGTGAAATACTCGTTTAAATACATCACTATCTTTTCAGCAGGCAGCTCTTCACACTTAGTAGTAAAATCTCTGATATCCGAAAAAAGAACCGTTAGATTGCGCTTAGTCGGATTTAGAGAAATCTCTCCTTTAGCTTCAATTACTGCTTTCACAACCTGCGGAGAAAGGTATCTTTCCAAATTATTTTTAATCCGTTCTTCTTTCAATTTACTTTCATGTAAAAGCGCATTCTCGATCGCCGCCGCCGCTTGCGATGCCAAAGCCGTAAATAATTTTAAATCCTGTGCTGTATAGTTAACAAGTTCGTTATGACTAATATTGATCACGCCGATCGTACCATTCTGCGTTGTTAGAGGCGCACAAATCAGAGAACACATTTCATTGTCTCCCGGAACATATCTGGGATCGGACAAGACATCATTGACTATTTCAGCTTTGCCAGAAACCAGAATATGACCAGCTATTCCTATATTTCGACCGATTTTTGTTTTACGATTATACTCTTTGCCGCGCGCCGAAATAATTTCAAGTTTGCCGACTTTTTCATTGATCAGCATCACCGAAATATTGGTAGCCTCTATCAATTTTTTAGCTTCCGTTACCACCAATTGACTAACTTCAGAAACTCCCAAACAAGTAGCTATTTTGCTAGAAAAATCGTACAAAAAATTAACTTCTTCGTACTTATCTAAAGTATCCACAGCCAAAGTTCTTATATCCAAGTCAACGCTAGCAGCATAACTCAGCATATCGGCAATAAATGCTGCTTTTTGAGTTCCTGTTACATAACCGATAACATCATCGGCTAGGATGATAGGATAGGTATTTAAGGATGTCGGACACTCTTCGCCAAATAAGATAGTTCCTTCAATATTCCGAATCGCGATCGGAGAGTCCAAAACACCGCGCGCGCCCTCTATAACCGCCCGCAAATCCTTCTTAGAAATCAATTTTTTGAGATTGATGCGAACCATTTATTTTGCTATTAGTCATGAGTGTTCGATCGTTAGTCATTAGTTTTTAAGCAGTCACCAACGACCAAAAACCAAAGACTATTATTATCAATTAATTGTGTACCTATCCCTACATTTGTGCAGTCAAACCCAGAATTTCCCTAGCTTTGACTAGCACTTCTTTCGGGCGAAAAGGTTTAGTCATATACAGATTTGCCCCCACAGCCATACCGCTTTGCTTATCATACTCTTGTCCCTTAGCTGTCAACATAATAATGTAAACATCCTCCATGCAGAGTTCATTTTTAACCGTATTGCATACCTCTAATCCGCTCATTTTGGGCATCATCACATCGAGAAAAACCAAATCTGGCTTTTCTTCCTTAATTATGTTCAATGCCTCCAGTCCATCTCTCGCCGTCAGCAACTCTACATCATCCTCATCTTCCAACTTTTCCAGAGCCTGCTCCATCAAAATCAGAATATTTGGTTCGTCATCCACAATTAAAACTTTTTTCACAGCAACTCCTCATTAATTTGTTTGTTGTGCTCGTTATCCTCTGCAATATCTCCTAAAACAATTATAGGGACATTTTCCAAGCCCTTAGTATGGCGCAAATTGTTGACCAATTCTTGCTCTAGAGATAACGCTTCGTCAATAATAATCAAATCCGGCTCGATCGCTCTAACTCGATCCAGGCACGATCGAGCATCTGATGCCTCGATCACATTATATCCCTGAAAAACCAACGCATCCGACAAAGTTTTGAGAGCAGAAGCATTGCTAACGACCACCAACACCGTCTTATTTGCCATCCCTTGCCGCAGCCGCAAGCCGATCTCCTTTAACAGTCCCGCTACATTTATAGGCTTGGTAAAATAGCTATCAACCCCCAAACAGCCGCCCCTTTCTCTGTCTTGAATCAGGGAGACGATGATAATCGGAATACCCCGAGTTTCCGGGTCATTTTTCAGAATTGCCGCCACATCAAAACCGTCGATGTGAGGTATTATTACATCTAAAATAATCAGAGCCGGTTTGACTGCTTTAGCCTTAGAAATAGCATCTCTACCGTTAATTGCCTCCGCGACTTCGTACCCTTCTTCTTCCAGTGACTGCCTCAGCATTTCCCGAATGTTAGGCTCATCATCAACAACTAAAATTTGCTGGCGTTTTTTAACGCCGATCGGAGTTCTGCTGACAACTTGCTGTTTTAGTTGCCAGATTAAATCATTAATATTGTTCCTTTTTTCCACCTGCTCAATATTTTTTACTAGCGGTATACTAAAAGAAAAATTGCTGCCCCGGCCCAACTCGCTTTCTAGCCAAATTCTACCGCCGTGGTGTTCAACGATTTGTTTAGAAATTGGCAGCCCCAAGCCAGTGCCTTTCGGCTTTTCTGTCAGGATATCTCCCACTTGTTTAAACCTTTCAAAAACTTTGCTTTGGTCTTCGGGCGCAATACCGATGCCAGTATCAATAATGCTAATAACCAGCTCGTCACTCTCTACTCTTGCGCGACAGGTGACAGAACCGGATTGTGTGAACTTGACTGCATTTGAGATTAAATTGATCGCGACTTGAATCATGCGATCGCGGTCTACTAATACCTGCGGCAGTCCGGGGGTAAAATCTTTAATTAACTTTAAATTATTCTTTTCTAATAAAGATGACGTAGCAGCGATCGCCTGTTTTAAGATTTGCACTGGATTTGTCGGCTGTAACTGCCATTCAACTCGCCCAGCTTCCATCTTAGCAATATCCAGAACATCATTAATTAAAGATGTCAGCCGCTCAGCTTCTGACACAATAATGTTAATATTGTCTCCTACTTTATTCAAAGCTTTTCTGATTTTGCGGTCTTCCGCTGGCACTGCTGGAACAATCACTTCTTCTAGTTTTTCTTTAATCAGGGAAGCAAAACCCAAAACCGAAGTTAAAGGCGTCCGCAGTTCGTGAGAAACTGTAGCCAGAAAATCAGTTTTCATCCGGTCAACTTCTCGTTCTACCGTAACATCTCTAATCAAAATTACCGAACCGAGAGAGCGATCGGCTTCATCTTTTACCGCCTCTTTCAGAATAGTTGTCGCTAAAGCTTGACCGATTCGGGAATTTCCCAGTTCCACTTCCAGCGTCACAATTTCTCCCTCTCGATGCTCAGTCGCCTCGACCAATTTTCCTAGTTTTTGAGGAAAGATTTCCGATACTTTTTTCCCTTTCAGGTCAACATCTTTCAATTCAAACATCGCCAGCAAAGCCGGATTAAACCTGGTAATTTTACCTTCAATGTCAGTCACTAATAACCCGTCAGCCAAATTGTCAACGATCGCATTTAAATCGGCCAAAGTCGTCCGCAATTCCCAGGACTGCTTTTTAGTGCGATCGAGCAATTCTGCTTGGTGCATAGCTACTCCCAATTGACTGCCAACCTGAGCCAGCAACCTCGCTTCTCCCGCTTCCCACTCGCGGGGGCCCGAGTTCTGGTAAGCTGCTAGCAAACCCCAGAGATTTTCCCCCACAAAAACAGGCGCTACACAATATGCTTTAGCTTGAATTTGTTCGAGAATTTGCACGTGACATGGAGAGTGACCAATTTTATAAATGTCATTAACTACAAAAATTTCTTGATGGCGATACCTGCCGCCCTCAGTTTTTTGCAAATAATCATCTTGCCAGACGGTTTTAATTTTGTCAGTCACTAAAGGTATCCAACCTTCTGCTACCGACTCCGACACAAATTCCCCGCTCCAGTCTGGAAAAAAACGGTAAACTCCTACACGATCGCAGTTGAGGATTTGCCGCACTTCTTGAGTCGTAGAGCTAAATATTTTGTCAATATTTAGCGTCTGGCGAATCCGTTCAATTACTCTGGTTAATGTGCGCTCCTGTTCTGCTGCTTTCGCCTGCTGTTTAGCTTGAAACTGTATTTTTTCAAGGTACTCGGACTGCTGCAAAGCCACTCCCAAATGAGTGCCAATTTGATTCAGCAACTTGACTTCCGTTTCTTCCCAGTGCCGCGTACCTCTGTGTTGAAATGCACTGAGCAATCCCCAAAGTTTCTCTCCCCTAAAAATAGAAACTACCGCACAGGATTTAACGCCAAAATATTCTAAAGCTTCTATGTGACAATCGCTCTGACCGGCATTGTAGATATCGTCAGCGATAAACGTTTCCGCGCACCGGAATCGACCTCCTTGGTGTTCGTTTAAGTAGGGGTCTTCCCAACCGCTGCCTACCAATTTCGGCCAGTCGCCGGATTCAGATTCAAAGATAAAGTCGCCAAAATAGTCTTCACGGAATTGATAAATGGCAATGCGATCGACATTCAAAAGTTTACGCACTTCTGTCGCTGCTGTCTGGAAAATTGTTTCCATATCTAAGGTTTGGCGGATCTTGTCAATCATCCGAGTTATTGCTCGTTCTCGGTCTGCTTCCTTAACCAGCTCTTCAGTGCGTTGTCGCAATTGAGTCTCCAGAGTAGTCTGGAGTGCTGTTGACCGCTTCTGGGCTTTATCTAAAAGTTTTGCTTGCTGTATTGCTACTCCTAAATGCACCGCAATTTGACTAACAAATTCAATTTCATCTTCCTGCCACGGGCGCGGAGCGCGACATTGGTGAATGCACAGCAATCCCCAAAGTTTATTTCCTTTAATTAAAGGTACGATTAAGTTGGCTTTTACCTTAAATTGAGAAAGAATAGCAATGTGACAATCGCTCAATCCAGCATTGTAAATATCAGAAACTGCCTGAATTTTTCCTTCCTGATACTGCATTGAATATTGGTTGCCAAAGCAGTGATCGTGCACCTTTACAGCTTTTGCTGAGTCAAACTCGGGCAGTACGTCTTCAGACACAAATTCGCCGTCGTCAAACCCTGAATCTGCGTAAAATTGAAATATTGCCACTCGATCGGCATTCAGCAGTTGGCGCACTTCTGTAGCTGTTGATTTAAAAATAATATCTAAGTCTAGGGACTCGCGAATTTTGGTCACTACAGCAAACAGCGCCTTTTGTTTGGCAACTCTAGCGGGTTCTGGTTTAGCGGCCGACTCTAGTTCGGCAACCCGTGCTTTGAGGGTTTCTAGCTCGCTTTTGAGGGAGTCGTAATCTTCGGAATCTAATAATACCTGATTTTCTGACATAGGTTTGAGTTGTTTGGGTTAGTTTATTAAGTATTGATAGTTGTTTATTGTTATAATTCTAAACTCAATCCTATCGTTTTTTCACTAAAATTTTGACAGAATTTGCTTTGATGGTTTCATAACTACCCACTAACGGTCTGTGCGCTAGAGTTGCGATCGCACTAGGTGAATTGTCGATCGAACGCTAACCCTATTGTTTTGGCATGACGCGCCCAACTGTTGCAGCATTTTTATGATATGTCACGCAGCGCGACAAGCTGTTTACAACGCGCTCGTAGCACGGGCTGCAAGTTCCCAGCCATCGAGCGCGGCTACCACGAGGGAGATTTCCCCTACAAAAAACTATTAAGACTTACCCCTGGGGCCCTAGAAACCGGTTTTTTACAAGAAGACGCGTTAGAGGAGCGCAGATTTGGTAAAAAACCCGGTTTCTTTGTGGGCGAGTTCGATCGCGAACTGACTATATATTTAATCTCGCCGGAGAGCACCAATGTCAGCAATAGCCTCGCGTGCGGGCTCCACCATAAACAAACTGCTGTGGGGCGAGCTTCTCACCGGCCTCGCGTGCGGGATTGTGGCAATGGTGCAAGATATGAGTTCATTTTATCAAGCATCAATTTATACCGATGATGGCTGCGAGCCCCGCAATCTAAGGCTTTATCCTCTCATCAGCTTTCCTGATGACCCCCATCAGTTCTACTGTCGCTAAACCCCTTTACAA
>JAUBOH010000380.1:3093-6330 GCA_036700145.1 Microcoleus occultus BM001215366 | reverse complement strand
CTCCGTTCTTATCACTTCGCTGTCACAGGTCAACTGTCAACTGTCAACTGTTTAACTAATCCATGCGTTTTAAAAAAAATCCCTGGTTCTGGATTGCTGCTATTATCAGTTTAGTTTTAGACCACTTGACTAAGTTTTGGGTGGTGCAAAATTTTGACTTGACAGTTCCTCCGCAGACGCAGCCGCTGCTACCGGGCGTGTTTCACTTCACCTATGTTGTTAATACCGGTGCGGCTTTTAGTCTGTTCAGCAATGGCGGGGCGATTTGGTTGCGCTGGCTGTCTTTGGGCGTTAGTGTGGGATTGGTGATTTTGGCTTGGTTCGGGCCGCGAATTAACCGCTGGGAACAAGCCGGCTACGGTTTAATTTTGGGCGGCGCATTGGGTAACGGGATCGATCGATTTGTTTTGGGCCACGTTGTAGATTTTATCGATTTTCGGATCATTCGGTTCCCGGTATTTAATCTGGCCGATGTGTTTATTAATGCTGGGATTATCTGTTTGCTGATTGCAACTTTTCACGGTGCACCACCGCCTCCGAGAAGCCAAAACGATCGCGATTCTATTTCAGAGTAACTTTGAACAAGTCATTGACATAATCTAAAATCTAAAATCGGATGACTCCTAATCCATTTGCCCAAGAACGCCTGCTATTTGCCCCAGCAACCCCGGATGCGGATGCTATCCCGACGATTTTTGCTTTTCCCAACGAGTACACGGTTGGCATCACCAGCCTCGGCTATCAGATAGTGTGGGCAACTTTGGCTGTGCGATCGGATATTGAAGTAAGCCGTTTATTTACTGATATCCGCGAACAACTTCCTAGACATCCAGAATTACTGGGATTTTCGCTTTCTTGGGAACTCGATTATGTAAATATTCTCAATTTATTAGAATCTCTAGAAATTCCGATTTGGGCATCAAAACGAACTGACAATCATCCGATAGTATTTGGGGGCGGCCCGGTTTTTACGGCGAATCCCGAACCTTTTGCCGATTTTTTTGATGTGATTTTGCTGGGAGATGGCGAACATCTCATTGATAATTTTATTGATGCTTGTAAAGAAGTCCGTAAAGCCGACAGACAAACTAAATTGCGGCATTTAGCCCAAGTTCCAGGAGTTTACGTCCCCAGTTTGTACGAAGTAACTTATCTGGATGCGGCTGAGGGGATTAAATCGATTCAGCCAGTCGATTCGGCTATTCCCAGCGTAGTTGAAAAACAGACTTATCGCGGCAATATTTTATCTGCTTCTACTGTGGTGACAGAAAAGGCTGCTTGGGAAAATATTTATATGGTGGAAGTGGTTCGCAGTTGTCCAGAAATGTGCCGTTTCTGTTTGGCTAGTTATCTGACTTTACCGTTTAGAACGGCGAGTTTGGAGGATTCGCTAATTCCGGCGATCGATCGCGGTTTAGCTGTGACTAATCGTTTGGGTTTGTTGGGTGCTTCGGTCACTCAGCACCCGGAATTTGAAGCGTTGCTGGATCATTTGAATCATCCGAAATACGACGGCGTGCGGTTGAGTCTTTCTTCGGTAAGGACGAATACGGTGACAGTTAAATTGGCAGAAATATTGACAAACAGAGACAGCAAATCGATTACAATTGCTGTGGAAAGCGGGAGCGATCGCCTCCGCAAAATTGTCAACAAGAAACTCACAAACGACGAAATCATCCAAGCTGCTATCAATGCTAAAGCGGGCGGATTGAAGGGAATTAAACTTTACGGAATGGCGGGAATTCCGGGGGAAGAAATGGAGGATTTAGAAGCAACGGTGGCGATGATGCGGGCGATAAAAAAAGCTGTTCCGGGTTTACGGTTAACTTTTGGTTGTAGTACATTTGTCCCGAAATCTCACACTCCTTTTCAGTGGTTTGGAGTGAATAAGGATGCAGAGAAGCGGCTGAAGTTTTTGGATAAAGAATTGCGGAAGTTGGGTTTAGAATTTAGACCTGAAAGCTATAACTGGTCTGTGATTCAGGGTTTGCTCTCGAAGGGCGATCGGCGTTTGTCAAAGCTATTAGAATTAGTCCGGCATTACGGTGATACTTTGGGCAGTTATCGGCGGGCTTTTAAGGAGTTGCGAGGACAGTTACCGGAGATGGATTTCTATGTTTTTCAAGAGTGGGAATTGGATCGGGTTTTGCCTTGGAGTCATATAAAAGGGCCGTTACCGGAAGCGACTTTGAAAAAGCATTTAGCAGAGGCGATGACTCATACAAAAGGATGTGAGAATTCACTAAGTCCCATTTAGTAAAAAGGAGAACTGGAAAAATGACGACTGGTTTAAAAACTCCTAGTAGCTACTACATTGAGATCATCACGACTTTTCCACCGCGTCCAATTACTTGTGAAGCTGAGTTAATCGCTACACAAAATCGTATTGATTCTATTCTGAGTCGGAGAAATCTCACGCAAGACGATCGAGATTACTTAAATGTGTTGGGTACTCTTGTTTATGATTACGAACAAAAATATGAGCCAATGCCAGTTTTGAAAGGTATTGCACTACTGAAAGCGTTGATGGTTGAAGAGAATATGCAAGAAAAAGATTTGGTTGATATTTTTGAATCCGAGTTTTTGGTATCTGAGGTGATGAATGGAAAGCGGGAATTGACGGCGAGTCAAATTCAAAACTTAGCTAAGTTTTTCCATCTTTCTCCTGTGGCATTTCTTGAGTATAATTAGTTGCAAGCATACTGGGATGAGTAACCCACTATAATATAATTATGCCCGAAGTCCAACCAAAAGAAATTCAGCGTTATACTACGCCAGACAATAGAGTCCCTTTCGAGGAATGGTTTGGTTCGTTGAGAGATGTCAATGCTCAAGCTAAAATTATATCTAGGCTCAACAGAATTGTTGATGGTAATTTAGGAGACTATCGTTCTGTGGGGGAAGGTGTATGCGAACTCAAAATCAATTATGGCCCGGGCTACCGAATCTATTTTGGACAAATAGGAATGACAATTGTGATTCTCATCTGCGGAGGAGATAAAAGCACTCAAGACAAAGATATCCGTCAAGCTAAAGAATACTGGACAGATTATAGGAGTTAAGACAATGCCTAAAAGCCTACCTTATCATCCATTTTTGATTGAATCTCTCAGCAAAAATCCGCAACTAGCAGCAGCCTATATAACGGCGACATTAGAGGAAGAAGCCCCAGAACCTGAACTGCTGAAACGAGCTCTGGGCGATGTAGCAGAAGCTCTCGGTCAACCAAAAATGACT
>JAUBOH010000380.1:0-2993 GCA_036700145.1 Microcoleus occultus BM001215366 | reverse complement strand
CGAGTTGGATTCACCGACATGAGTTTACCACAGAAAATGGTCAAACTCGATTGACGGATGCGATCGCCTTTTCGATACCGGGCGGCCCAATTGTCGATTTATTGTTAGGTTGGTGGGTGGAAATGCGGTTAACAGATATGTTTTGCTACCGCCACGAAGTCACAAAAAGGGAGTGCGAAAAAAATGCAAACAACGGCTGAATATTATTGTGCTTTCTGCGGCGAACCGAGTACAACTTTTGTTGATATCAGTGGCGGAATGGAGCAATCTTATATCGAAGATTGTCAAGTTTGCTGTCGCCCGAATGTTCTATATGTCAGAATAGATGAAGATACCCTCGATATTGAAATAGATACTGACTATCAAGAGTAGGCGATTATGAAAATGTATGAATTTGATGAGAAGCGGATTTGGTAGAATTCATCAATTTTGCAGCGGCTGCTTCCACGAAAGCCTGAAAAATGCGAGAGTTTATCGAACATTTTGGCGACATTTCTGGGTGCCATTGAATTGCTATCATCCAAGGGTGATAGCAGTGCTCCATTGCTTCTACCAAAGTGTCAGGTGCATCGGCTACAATTCGCCAATCGGATGTTACTTTCCGCACTGCTTGATGGTGCCAGGAAACAACTGTTGTGGAAGTAGTCCCCATAATTTTTGCTAGCCGACTGTTTGGCTCAATTTCAATGCTATGCTCGATCGCACGCGGGGGAATTCCCGATCCGTGACTAACCTCCATACCGTAAGCATCCGGTACGTGAATCACCAAACTGCCGCCGCTGGCTACGTTGAGCATTTGCATTCCGCGACAAATCCCCAAAACAGGTATCTCTGCCTTCAAAGCTAGCTTGGCTAAGCCTAGTTCAAAGTTATCACGTTCTGCATTAATCGCGTACACTGTGCGATCGACCAAACCGCCATAAAGTTCTGGATTGATATCTCCACCACCGGAAAAAATCAAACCGTCTACCGCATCAAAAATACTAGCTGGATTTAATTGATTGGGCGGCAGTAAAATCGGAATGCCACCTGCAGCCTGGACTGCATCAATATAAGATCCATTTAAGCGATATTCGCCGGCTTGACAGCGGTTGTATGTTGTGATACCAATGATCGGAAATTTTTTCATTTTGTGGAACAGCCCGGAAAGCCTGTTTCTAAATATTGTGGAACAGGCCGGAAAGCCTGTTTCTTAGATGATTACTTTGAATTGAGTCCTACAATAAACTGATAATTGTCGGAATTGCTGTCTAATTTGTAACAGTTTGAACAGTATTTTCCGGCAATGGTTTGCGCGCACACAGATAAGCCAGCGGCCCGAACAATGGCACTAATGTTACTGCCCAAAATGCTGTAGAGTTCTGCATTCCTCGGCGCGCCATATCGTCGGTTAATAAGGCAGGAAATAATACCGAAAGCATACAAAAATCTAAACTCATCACATGAATAAAGCGGCTGGTTTGCCACTGCCCAATAAAATCAGACCAATCGCCTTTTGTCAAACCGAAGGCGACTAAAGCAGCAGCGCCTAATGTTAGGACAATGGCAGTAAAACGGGAATCTAATATCTTTAAAAAGACATTTTTTTTGCCGGAAAATTCTGGATTAGGTTCGCGCAAGGCTAAATAAGGCAGCAAGGCAAAAGCGCCGACACCAAAGGATAAAGTGGCAAATAACCATGCAGGTATTTTCTGTCCTCTACCGTCAGCAAATAAGACGCAACTGTAGATCAGCGGCCAGACTCCCATGATGTTGAACAAGGCGACAATTAAAGGGTTGATGTCTGCTATTTTGCCTGTGGAAAGGTTGGTAATTAGTGTGATAGTTTCCGGGCTGTCCGGTGGTGCAAATACAAAGGCGTAGGTGCTGAATGCAATCCAAAGCAGCCAAAATCCAATTTTTCTAAACATCGTTACTCGTTACTCATTCCTGGTTGTACTACTATGATACAACGTATTCGACTAGGACACGGCGAAAGCCTTTGTCCCTACGGGGATTTATCGATAGGCGGGTGTACTTCACAAACGTGGAATCTGCTGTCAATCAGAATTGTCTGATTTGCAGGTACTCTGATTACTAATTTTTATGGATAAATTTTCTCATGAATTTGCGATCGATCCAATCTTTCCAGTACCACAGTAACGGTGATTCCCACATAAAATTGCCGCGAGAGGCGATCGCCCGTTTATTCCCCGTACCGATTAGCGCTAAATACTGTGACTGCGGTGCAAAGGGTTTCAGCGGTTTTTCCAATAAAAACTGCTGCAAATTTTCAAACAGCGGCTTGCCCTGACGCACGGCAAAAACGCCTGCTTTGGGACGGGGATAATTAACCATCGCCGCGATGTCTCCAGCCCCAAATACGTTGGGGTGAGAGACTGATTGCAGGCAATAGTTGACTTGCATAAAGCCGTTTGAGTCGGTGGCTAAACCAGATTCTCTTATCCAATTGGCTGCGGATGCTTGCGTCACCCAAAAAATGATCTCGCACTCTAATTTCAAACCTGATTTACAGGAAATTTGGTAATTGGACATCGGGCATGGGGCACCTGTGCTGAGCGAAGTCGAAGCATGGGGCACCTGTGCTGAGCGAAGTCGAAGCATCGGGCATGGGGCATCGGGCACTGGTAATTTTTTATTACCTTTTATGTCAATGGTTTCTTGCTTTTCTATAGCACTGACTTTTTCCATTAAATGCAGTTTAATGCCGCGACTAATCAGAATTTCTTTAAGGCGGCGGCGCACTCGTTGGTTATGTGCAGGCATCAATTCAGCACCGCTATGAAACAAATGAATTTCTGATGGTGAATTTATTAATTCTTCTTCCTTTTTTCCTCGGGGTAGGGGGGGGTTGCCTTCTGACTGTAATCGAGACTGCATATTTAATGCTAATTCTACGCCGCCGGCACCGCCGCCGACAATGGCGATCCGCAGCGGTTTTTCGGGATGGTTTTGCCTTGCGGAAATTAACTGATTCCAGCTAGCTAAAAACT
>JAUBOH010000379.1:0-6334 GCA_036700145.1 Microcoleus occultus BM001215366 | reverse complement strand
TGCCAGCATGACGGTAAATGCAGCAACGTAAATTAACTTTTTCATTCCGGTACTCCCTGAAAATTTGACTAATTTCTTTTCTTATTTATTAGCTTGACTTTCAGGGATGAAATCAGGATGAAATTTTACGTAATTAAAGTTAGTCTTAGAAAAGTAAGTTGCCGATAATCCAAATTGAAATCAACCCTGTTTTTCAAATAAACCGGGTTGATACTATTCGAGATAGTTGACATAATGCACCCATAAATAAGACTGCATTAATCAATTAGCTATCTATTGCTTAAAGGTAAAGCGGCCATCAACTTTTTCTCCATTAATATCCACATTCATTTTCACAGGATAGTTTCCTGCATCTTTGACTGGAAAAACAACAGTATAATGTTTGCCATCAGGGTCGTATTTGAAGGCTAGGGTTTGCTGTTTTCCATTCGGTAACTGCACTTGAGCTGACACTTTCGCGTTGGGGACTGGTTCGTGTTTGTCGCCTTTTTGCAAATAAAAATCTAAGTGAGTTCCGGTAGCTTCTTTCTCAGCTACAAACTCTAAGTGGTAAGCTCCAGACTCGACAACTTGACCCCCTTTAGATGCTGTAGGATGATCCGTTTTGCCAGTCCCCGCAGGGGCAGCACTGGGAGCAGAAGACGCAGGCTTAGAGGCGACAGGAGGGGATGTTTGGCTGCTATTCACATCACTTTTTTCATCGCCTTTGCCACAGGCTCCCAAAAATAGTAATCCGACAGTGCCTAGAACAATTAAACTTGATTTGAGCATTTTCATTTGATTGAATTTTTGGGTACAATTATTCGAGAGTATAACACCCAAAGATGAAATTAGGATGAAATTTTCCCGAATGCAGAAGTTTTTAATCTTTCCTAGTTCTTAACTTTTGGTTGCTATGGTGAACAAAGCTACGGTGTGCGATCGCCATAGCAAGCATATAGTAGTAGTAAAATGTACAGCTAATCTTAATATCATGTTCAAAAAATCATGCTGCAAGCGAACTGTTGAGTAAAGTACCTCAAGTTAACAACCGATCGCCAATCTTTATGAAATTAGTATAATGTATCTTATTCAATTTTACTGTCAACCTTAACATAATTCCCATGCGGCCAGAAAACCATCACCAAGCTTTACTCCAAAAGCAATCCCACTTGAAACTTGCCCCCAATTGGTTGCAGCGACGGCTCAGCCGCGCCCCGATTCGCTGGAAAATTAGCTTAGGTTATGTACTGGTACTGAGTATTGCTGTTTTGGGAACGATTGTCGGACAGCTAGTTGGAAACTTTTATACGAGAAAAGCTTGGGATCACTTCAACCTTGAACAAGAAGAGGCACAGCTTTTAAGCGAACTGAAAATTGCTGTAGTGGAAACTCAATCCCACCAACAAAAGCTAGTTATTCTGACGGGATATCCAGAATTATTTAACCACGAAAAGGATGAATACTTCGCTCACAGAAAACAAGTTGATCAGCTTTTTTCCAAATTAAGAATTTTGGTAGATAGGTATTTAAACAAAGACGACACAGGAATAGTAGAGTTAAATCAATTTTTAAAGACTTATGACGCGACTCAAACAGCCTACAGTCAACAACTAGATGGACTGCTGCAAGGAATTGATCCGAAACGCTTGTCGCCAGAACAAGTTACAGCCTCACAACAGTTACTTTGGGGATTTACCAAAAGCCAGTCGGCGATACAGTTTAACGAACTTTCAGAAGATTTAACTAAACTTGTTAAGCTTGCTTATAAAGGACAGGATCAAGCAGAAATTGATATGGAGCACGCGCGGGAAGTTATCAAGGAAATAAGCATCGCCAGTCTTTTACTTTCAGCGATCGGCGCTGCTATTTTTGTATTATACATCAGTCGCATGATTTCTCAACCTATAGAAGCACTCACTCAAGTCGCTGAACAAGCAACTAAGGAATCCAATTTTAATCTCCAAGCTGCTGTTACTACTGACGATGAAGTAGGAAAATTAACGATTTCTTTCAACAGTCTCATTCAATCAGTAAAAGAGCATATTGAAGCACTAGAAATATCCAAGCAAAACTTGGAAAAGCGCGTGGCAGAAAGGACTGAAGAAATTTCACAAAAAAATTACAAATTGCAGTCAGCTTACAATCAACTTGCAGATGCCTTGCAAAATCTCCAGCAAACTCAAGCTCAGCTAATTCAAGCCGAGAAAATGTCGAGCTTGGGTCAAATGGTAGCAGGTATTGCTCACGAAATTAACAATCCGGTCAGTTTTATTTACAGCAACCTAGAACACGCTAGTAACTACGCTCAAGACTTACTGCGATTAGTGGAATTGTACCAGAAGCAGTACCCTAATCCCAGTGGCGCGATTCAAGCTGAAACTGAGGCAATTGACCTGGATTTTATGGCTGAGGATTTTTCTAAACTTATACATTCGATGAAAAATGGCGCTGACAGAATTAGACAAATTGTTCTGTCTCTGCGTAACTTTTCTAGATTGGATGAATCGCAGTTAAAACTTGCCAATATTCACGAAGGAATTGACAGTACGTTGTTAATTGTCAATCAGCGGTTGGAGTCAAAAATTGCAGTGATTAAAGACTATGGAGATTTACCCAGAGTCAAGTGTTATGCAGCGCTTTTGAATCAGGTGTTTATGAATATAATCGACAATGCAATCTGGGCCCTTGAGGAACGAAAAGTTAATAGTAAAGACTCAAGCGATGCGACTGAGCAATCTACCATCTGGATTCATACAAAAATAATAGATAGCGAGCTGGTTAGAATCGGAATTCGAGATAACGGTACTGGGATACCGCCAGAGTTGAAAGATAAAGTATTTGATCCTTTTTTTACGACGAAAGATGTAGGCAAAGGAACAGGTTTAGGACTAACTGTTTGTTATCAATTGATAGAAAAGCACAAGGGTAATCTAGAGGTTTTTTCGGAACTGGGAGAGGGAACGGAGTTTTGCATAACGCTGCCAATTAAACAGTCTTAAACTTCGACATAAACACGATAACAAGCAGTATCAAGCCATAATTTTACCAAATTTTTTAGGTTTCGCTCAATCTTTCCAAGTTCTTGACATTTGTCCTCTAGAGTGATATGGCAAACATACATGGAAAGGATTTGACGATGCAAACTGCAAAGAAAACCTCTGTAGTTGACAATCAAAGCGATGGCGAGACTAATGATGACTCGCTGGCTTCCGGTACTGTCAGCACATTCGATAATCAAAGCGATGGCGAGACTAATGACGACTCGCTTGGTTCGGCTAGTGTCAGCAAAGATACTATTGCTGGCAAGCAGGCAAAGGATATCGTTCCACCATTTAGTAATAAATTAGACGGCACAATGTGGAACGATTCGCCTGAGGGGGGAATAGGTAACGACGCGCTTTACGGTCAGGAAGCTAATGATACCCTTACAGGTGGCGGTGGATCGGATACCTTGTATGGCGGCAAAGGCGACGACTATCTCGTAGGAGGGGGAGCCAACCAAAACGATCGCGATTTCCTCTTTGGTGGCTTAGGGAACGATACCCTTATAGGTAGCGGGGGCAGCGATATCTTTGTTCTGCAAAGTAACGGTGGAACAGATGTCATCAAAGATTTTAAGAAATTGGAAGGAGACTTAATTGGATTAGGAGGTGGCTTGCAGATGAATCAGTTGAGCTTGGTATCTGTACCAGCTAACAACTCAGTCAATACTTTGATTAAGTTTGCTACCACTGGTCAAACACTTGCCATTGTAGAGGGTGTCAATTCTTCTGATTTGAGCAATAGCTTTATGTCACTATAGTCTTTTAGTTTCCAGGCTCAGCCTGTTAATAATTTTTGCAGAGTTGCCTGGAAATCAACTTTGCAGAGATTGCTACTTCAGATTTTTTAGTGCCGTCAGATACTAGCGATAGAGGTGAATTTTTAGCTGACTGTGGGAACGAAAAATTGCATAATCGCAACTCTTTAAAATCTTCCTAAGTTCTTGACTTTTGTTATCTACAGTGAAACAGTAAGCCTAGATTAAAGAAGTTTCACACCATGAAAACCTCAACAAAAATCGCTCTCGTGACAGCTTTAGTTGGTACTTTAGGATTAAGTGCATTAGTCCGAACTGTGTACGCTTCGCCAACACAATCTCAGGTTGCCGTCATGCCCGATCGCACCAGCAGCAAATCAGCACCTGAAGCCAGTGATGGCGACGGTGAAAAGAACGATGCAGAAGAAAAGCAAGCATCAAGTCGCCTGCAATCTCTGGCTAAAATTACGCCCGAACAGGCGCGATCGGCAGCGGAAGCTGCCAAAGGTGACACAGCAAATAGTGTAAAATTAGAAAACGAAGACGGTAACGTTGTGTACTCAGTTGCGATCTGTCAAGAGGAAATAAGTGTAGATGTTGGTAACGGTAAAATCCTCCAGACACAAAGCCTAAAAGCTGAGGGCAAGGAAAGCGTTTCTCCCCGCAGCAGCGTTCAAGTTTCCGAGGCTGCTGGTGGCGATGGCGATGGGGAAACGAATGATGATGCCAAAAAGTAAAGCTGGAACAAATTCGCTTTCTTTAGGCAACAAATAGAGTAGGGGCGGTACTATGAGTGCCTGCCCTTACTTGGGAAAATATCCTAAATCTAGAACACTCAACGATCAACCAAAAGGATCAATATTATGAAGAAGATACTAAACAGGGTTCCAGAGGTTACAGGTTCCTTCTGGATTATTAAGGTTCTGGCTACCACAGTAGGTGAAACTCTGGCTGATTATCTGTCAGTAAACCTGAAGTTTGGTTTAAGCGTCACATCCTATGTGATGAGCGCTGTGTTATTAATTGCACTTTTGAATCAGTTTAGGCTGAAACGATATGTGCCAGCGAGTTACTGGATTGTCGTCGTTTTAATGAGTATCACTGGCACACTAATTACCGATAGATTGGTAGACAATCTTGGAGTTAGTTTTATGACAATTAATATAGTTTTTAGTGTTGTCTTGGCGGTAGTTTTTTGGCTTTGGTATTCAAACGAAAAGACATTAGCTATGCACTCCATCAACACAGCTAAAAGAGAGCTGTTCTATTGGGCTGCTATCTTATTTACGTTTGCCTTGGGTACCTCAACAGGAGACTTTCTAGCAGAGGCTTTGAAGCTTGGTTATGCACAATCAGCGCTAGTATTTGGCGTTTTAATTGGGATAGTAGCCGCTGGTTATTATTACTTCAGAATGAATGCTGTCTTGGCATTTTGGATAGCCTACATCTTGACTCGTCCACTTGGAGCATCTACTGGCGATCTATTGTCACAACCTACTACAAATGGTGGTTTTGGTTTTGGTACGATCGGAACCAGTATGCTTTTTCTTTCTATAATCGTCAGTCTGGTTATCTACTTAAGCCTTAAGCAGAAGAAACTAGCACCAATGCCGATCGACCAACAAGACTGATTAGCGATTAATCTTTCCAAGTTCTTGACATTTATCCTCTAGAGTGAAATTGCCAAAGTACGATAACCCGATCGCAATTATGAGCAAGCTTCCACAAATCACTGCCTTTTTCTGGATCATGAAAATCTGTGCAACCACTCTGGGGGAAACGGCAGGAGACCTTTTATCAATGACATTAAACGTGGGCTATGCGGTGAGTTCCACGATATTGATTGGAGTGTTCTTAGCGAGTCTTGTGTCTCAATTGATGTCGAAAAGCTATAACCCATTGCTTTATTGGACTGTCATCCTTTCAACCAGCACGGCTGGTACAACGATGTCAGATTACATGAATCGCACTTTAGGGCTTGGCTACACTATAGGATCTACGATTTTACTTACTCTTCTCTTGGCTACTTTGGCATTCTGGCGATTCAGTGTTGGATCTCTATCTGTTAATAACGTTAAAACGCCTAAAATTGAGTTACTTTATTGGACGGCAATTCTATTTTCAAATACTTTGGGTACTGCGGTGGGCGATTTTCTAGCCGATACTTCTGGACTTGGATTTGCAGGAGGAGCACTCTTAATTTCTAGTTTACTTGCCGTAGTATTAGCAGCACATTATTTTACCGAAATTTCCCCAGTCTTGTTGTTTTGGGTGGCGTTTGTTCTCACCAGACCATTTGGTGCAACCCTGGGGGATGTTCTGACAAAATCACACGAAAAAGGTGGTCTTAATTTTGGTACGGTTGGTTCATCTATAGTCCTTTTGTCAATACTTGGAGCCTGTGTCGTATTCACAACTTTGAAGCATAGAAGACTAATCGCCCCAGAATCTTATAACAATCAATAATCCAATAGACTTGGGTTAAAACTATTTATTCCTCGGAGATCCCCCTAAATCCCCCTTAAGAAGGGGGACTTTGAACAAGTTCTTGTT
>JAUBOH010000378.1:0-6345 GCA_036700145.1 Microcoleus occultus BM001215366 | reverse complement strand
CCCCCGGCCCCCCCTTGCTAAGGGGGGGAGTAGGAGCAATTAGGGTTTTTAAGGTGTCGATTTCTTTGGTGCGCTGTACCCAATTTCTGACGGGGGGTAAGTTTTCTGGGAGGGGGAATGTGCGATCGGTTTGGGAGTCGAGGGGGATATCTGCGATCGCGGCTAATAGTAATTCTGGTTCATGAATTTCTCGCGCAACAATATCTTGCCAGTTTTTCACACCTACAGCTTTGCAAATGTGTATAAAAGTCTCTCGTCTAATTGGTTGCTGCGTCCAAAATCGCTTTAAAGTGGCTTTTGAAGTGAGAGCAGCTTGACACCAGAGCTCATCTGCTTTATTCCATCCGAGATTGCGTCTTACCATGTCAATGATTTTTAGCCCTTCTTCAGATGCTCTGAGCAAGCCTGCCATTGGTACTCCTCTACGGAAACTCTGCCTTAGTAAAGAATGTTACACGATCTGGTGAGCCCAGAAGTGAGCCAAATGAGACAAATGAGCTAAATGAGCCTTTTGTGCTGAGCCAAATGGTGAGCCGTTTAGCCTATGCAGAGCAAGGATTGTCGAGTAATCTGAAATGATGTGCTTGGCTGTCAGCTACGTTTGACGGTGCATCTGGCGGGCGATCGGGCATACAGCTTATCTGCTGTTGGGAGCAATGTAAAGTTTTGTTACAAGAATAGGGCGATTTGCATAAAAAGCAGAGGAAGGCCCTGATAAGTATTTAGGAAAGCTTGCTAGGCAGGCTTTGCTGGTTTTTACGCAACTATATTTTTGAGGAGATGGGATTATGAAGTTACTGACAGATGATGTGTTGTTGGGTAGTGCTGTGGATGCAAGTGCGATCGGGCTTTTGGAGGAGATTAAGGGCGATCCAATCTTATCCTATGCTTCGGATACCCGCAGTGCTAGCCAGTTAGGGGCCAGTTCGTCTTTCATTTCGACCTTCGACGGGCTAAGCGGACAAGTTGGAACGATCGATCCGTCAGCCAAATTCACCCAAATTGCTAGTACCTTCAGTTTCTCCGACATCGCTGTTTCTAAAGACGGGACGATTTTCGGAATTACGCCTACTCAGTTATTCAAAATCGATCCAGTATCGGGTTTAACTTCATTTGTTGGCGGCCTTCCTGCGGGTGTCAACATTAATGCTCTAGAATTTGCCAATGATATCCTCTATGGGGCTGGAAATTCTAACTTATACGCGATTAATACCACTAATGCGGGAGTATATTTAATCGCCAACTTGGAATCTACTGGATTCAATAGCAGTGGGGACTTGGCGTTTGATGCTCCGAATAATCGATTTTTAGCGACATCGAAGGGGCCGACAAGCGATAGTTTGTATGCAGTGTCTCTAACTGGTGAAGCAGCAAAAATTGGTGACATTGGCTTTAGTAATATTTTAGGCTTGATATTTGAGGGCGAGAAGCTTTTTGGTTTCACGGCGGATGGATCGCGAATTGCGATAAATCCTGGAACGGGAGCGGGGGTTTTTGATACCCTTGTCAAGGGTATTAGCGATCGAATTGGGGGAGCATCTGGTATTCAAATTAAGAAAGGAGAGGTACTGTCGAGCACTCCCGGAACAATTCTGTCAGCGGATACGATCGATGTGTTTTTGCCACCGGGGGGCGAAATTACTTTAGAAATAACTGTCACGGTGCCTGGGGATGGTTCAGAGCCTATTAGATCGGTTCGCAGTATAGAAAACGGCGATCGGAGTGCTTCAGTAGTTACTAATCAGCTACCGCTTGATGTGTTTCTACTGCAAGACCTTTCACTGTCATTTAATGAGGATTTGCCTGTTCTAAAGCGCCTAGTACCAAATTTATTAGATGATCTGAGAAAGATTCAACCAGATGCTAAATTTGGTGTTGGCTCATTTATTGATAAACCCGTAGAACCTTTTGGCGACCCAAATAATGCTTATGTCTATCAATTGGAGCAAGCGCTAACAAATGATAAAGAGGTAGTTCGATCGACGGTAAATAATCTTCTAACCATAAGCAAAGGTGGAGATTTGCCTGAAGCGCAACTGGAAGCACTGCTGCAAGTAGCGCGTCGCACTATTCAAACAAATCCAATTGGTTTTCGTAATAATGCGCGCCGCGTGGTTGTAGTATCCACAGATGCTAGCTATCACAAGGCCGGGGATGGTGCGGAGGCTAAACCACGTCCTATTACAAAGCCTAACAATGGAGATACTGTTATAGATCTTGATGAAGACTTCCCATCAATAGCACAAGTTAAGCAGGCATTGATTGATGCGAATATCTTTCCTGTTTTTACCATAGCCGAAGATAATGATGGGGTTGACAATATATCGGTTTATCAAGATTTGGTTGATAACAAAATTGGCTTTGGTAAAGTGGTACAACTACAGTCAAATAGTTCTAACTTAGTACAGGCAATTACCGACGGTTTAGTACAGGCGAATAGTCAAATTCCACTGGATAAAAGTAGTGATGATTTTGGCTATGTAAAGGATATTTTTCCCAAGAAGTATGAAAATGCTAAACCTGGTGACAAGCTGAAGTTTAGCATCAAATTGCAGAATGATGGCAAAGGCAGCGATGATACTTTGCTCTTGCGGATACCTGGATTATTTGGCGGAGAGGAGATCAAGATTAATGTAAAAACATCTAAGCGAACTGAAAGCACCATTACTGCCAACTTTGTTGTTGACTCAGACACGGATCGCAAAATAAAACTTGCAATTGATTCAGCGACTGTCGGGGGTGTGGCGTCGGCTGCGATTACACGTTTTATTAATCCTTTCGTGGCAGCAGGTATAGCTATTACTACAGATTTTGCCCAAAAGGAATTAAAACAAGCATATGATCGATTACCCTACGGATATTTACCGGATGATTTGGGAAAAGTTCCTTCTCAACGAAATGTTAGTCTTGACCAGGTTAAAGAAAGCTCAAATGAGGCTAAGCAAACATGGATCGTCATTCATGGTTTGAATGTTGATGCTAGCGACAATACTAAGAATGCAGCAGATTTTTCTGATTTAGGAAAAGCAGTTTCTCAGGCGAATCCAGGCGATCGAGTCCTACTTCTAGACTGGAGTAAAGCAGCGGCTGGCGGTAAGCTGAATGATAAAGAATTTGATCCACTTGGTGCACTTCCTCTACTAAGGCTTGGCAATTACACTGCTGCTAAGTGGATTAGACCCGTTGCTGAGTGGGTAGTAGAAAAGCTGGAAAAAGAGTTTGGAGTTGATGCTGAGTATGCCAGTAAAAATCTTAATTTAATTGGTCACAGCCTGGGTTCATTACTCAGTAATGAAATTGCTCGCGTATGGCAAGAAAAGCAAACAGCAGCAAAAAAAGGTATAGATCCAAATGGTAAAGGAATAGGTGTAAATACAATATTTGCCCTCGATCCGCCATCTCAACTGAATATTAGCGGCTTAGCACTGGGACAGCCCGGATTTGGATATGATGTAGACGGAAGAACACCAGTAATGGATTTTATATCTCCTGAGTCAGGAAGTGACCAAATATATCTGCCTAACTTCAAAGAAGTATCCCGTTTTTCAAGAGCTTTTGTGGGCAGAAACAGTCTGTCTGGAAATCAAAAATTTGCAGCACAAGCAGACGAGTCATTTCAAATGAGTTTTAGTGATGCAAGTCGTTTAGATAAAGGGGAAGAGCATCTGTGGGTTATCGATGCGTTCAAAAATCTGATTGTCCAAAAAAACGAGTTGGGAGATATTGGAAATTTAGTGAGCCTCAACCCTATTTTGAGTGATGTTCTCAAAGGTAAAGAGAAAGCTTACGATAGCCATGCAGGAATTCTGGCATTTAATACTCCCAAATATGCCAATAACAACTTACCTGCAAATGATGAAGAATTGCCCAAGCCACTATTTTTGACTATAAAAAATAAGGATGGTGGCAATCTTGATGACATTGTATACGGTACCAACAAAAAGGATACTATTGTTTTAGATGTTTTTGATGATGTTGGGATTAATTCTCAAGGTAGCTTACGTTATAATATTGGTCTGGGTAATGACATAATTTACGGTAAGGCAGAAGGTGATCTACTGTTTGGTGGTTCGGGAAATGATACCATTCGCGGCGATCAAGGTAACGATAGCATCAATGGCCAAAATGACAATGACATCCTTTTTGGTGATGCAGATGACGATATAATATGGGGTGGGAAAGGAGACGATACCCTAATTGGTGGGAAAGGTAAGGACACTCTAACTGGAGGTTCTGGGATCGATATATTTGTCATCGGGAAAAATGATGGTATCCGCATTCGAGATGGTATTTCCAGAGAAGAGATAAGAAATGGAATCGATCTGATCACAGATTTTGACGCTTCAGGATCTGTAATAATTGACAAAATTAAGTTGATCGATTTAAGCTTTGGAGATTTAGATTTTCAAGAGTTGGAACGTCCATTCAACATTTTTAATCCTTTAGCAACCACCAAAGATACGGCAATACGAATCAGATCAACAGGAGAATATTTGGCATTTTTAGATGGAGTTTCCAAGGATTCAATTAATAAAAGCGAATTCTTCATTTGAGGGCATAAACTAGATTATGTTTAGCTCTTATTTGGTTGCAGCCCCTCCACCAAACTAGAGCGATCGCCCTTCATTCATCCCTGTCCATCTGCGCTTGCTAAAAAGTGCGATCGCCCTGAACACAAAAAGTGCGATCGCCCTTCGCCCTCATAAATACTCTACCATTCCGACCATATCTTCCGGTGTGTAAGTTTCATATAGCAAAATCAACATTTCTATTACTTGTCCGATCGAACGACTACCCTGTTTAAAATAAGCCACACCAGGATGCTCCTTACTCATAGCAGCCATAACTAGAAAGTCTCGATCCTGAGTCACAAGCACTCGCTGCTGTTGTTGAATAAATAACCACTGCTGCTCATCCATCTTAGTCCTTAATCCTGCTTCAACCGTTGTAGTCACATCAATACCATAGAGACGTAACGCCCTAGCAATGTCACGATCGATATGCTCATCTAAATGAAACCTAATTCGCCTACTCACCTTTTAATTCCTTTATTTTTGCTTGTAACCTACCTGGGTTTTGACGCATAAATTCATCCACAAAAGCATCATCTTCTGCCATTGTTTTGTCAATTTCTTGGCGATGATCGTAATAATAAGCCATAGCGTCATAAACTGCTGCCACAAGCAGATCGTACTTAGTGGCAATTTCTAAAAGAGAATAACCCATTTTTAGGTGCATCACCATTACATCTTTTACCGCAATTCTCGTCCCAGCAATCCGGGGTTTTCCGCCTCGGATTCCCGGTGTCATTTCAATGTGTTCTACACTTACTGTTGTTGCCATGATTTTTGATGAGGTACGAGCCAAAAATACTATTATAGCTAAAACAGAGATTTTCACAAGCTCGATCGCTATATTTTCGTAAAAACCAGGTTTCTGCGACTATGCGTAAGTTATAAAGTGCGATCGCCCTTAAAATCTAAATAGACAAACAAGATCTAATTTGTTATAATCCCGGTTTCTGGGCCCCATGCGTTAGTTAGTAAATAAACTCGGCTCTACATGAAACAAACTACCCAGAATCAACGCCTGCTCTTTGCTGAAATATCCCTCACCGTTAACCAGTTGATATACTCCTTCTTCAGAGCCAATAATTCCCACTAAATCCGCAGGTTTTAGCGATCGCTGTTCCATCAAAAACAACAACAGTGAACGAGGTGTAGCCGTTGCTCCCGGTGCGTAGTATTCTTGCTCAAATTTTTCAATCAATGCAATCAACAATTCATATAACTCATCTTCTTCAGGAGTGCGATCCCGACGGTGCATCAACTCTTCCACCATCACCAAAGCTTTTTCATTCTCAGCTTCATTTCTAATTATTTTGGGCTGATACTGAGACAATAACTCTTTGTATTTATCTGGATTAAAAATAAGGGTCATTTTTCCATTTTTCCTTATCATATTCAGCATGAGTAAAAATGTATTTGATATAAATTAACTGGCTTTCATAATCGATACTAACTATCAATCGATAGTTGTTACCTTTGATATTGAAAACCGTAAAACCTCCCACTGCTTCAGCTTTAGGGAAAACAGATTGCACTTCAACTAAATTTGACCATTTAGCTTTGCTAGAAATTTTAAACCAGTTATCCAGGGCTTCCCGACAATCAGCATGACTTTCGCTATATTCACGCATCCGTCGGTAGCTGATTATGTGCATATGCTATAGACAATTTCAACTAAATTTTATCTTAGCTAAGCTAATTTTTTTTGTCAAGTAAGCGCGAAATGAGGTAGCTTATTCCCATTGTTCGAGTTCCTCGAATGGTAGGGGTTCAAAAA
>JAUBOH010000377.1:0-6391 GCA_036700145.1 Microcoleus occultus BM001215366 | reverse complement strand
CGTAGCCCCCGTAGGGGCGGGCTTTCCTTCGGATCGCTTCGCTAACGCTAACGCATCTTGAGGTACGCTCACTACTTCGTCTAGACAGTGTTCAACGGCAATTATACAAAGTTTAAATTCACCTATTTTCAGATAGCTGACAGTGCCAATTTCATCTCGCTCGACTCTTTGATTTGGAAGGCGATCGCTCAACCATTGCTCAAAACTTTGTACCGCTAGTGCACTGAGATAAGTTTGCCACTGGCGAGATTCACTTTTAACTCGATCGCTCATTTGTTTTGCCCTTTCAAAATATTCGGGTTCGAGCCAAATAATTTCCGGCAACAACAACCTCGAATCTGTCAAATTAACCGACGAACTAATCATTATTTTACTTTTTTTTTCGGTGGTAGTATGTTACTAAAGTAAACCCGAAGTTGCCTAGCATACAAGCTGTTCATTTCGCGGTTTTTCCCCGCTTTAATTTCTTCGGCCGCTTCTTTGAAAAATTCTACATCAGCAAAAGCTTCAATTTGTTCAATCAAGGTTTTGAGATACTCTGGTTCAGGGGGAATTTGAGTCAAACCTTTTTCTTGAGCCAAGGCCATCGTACTATCAAGAACTTTCTCTACAGTACGAGCGCGTACATTGTTGATAAGTTTTCCCGGATCTAATACTCGCCTCGCTTGATCCCAACTGCTCATTTCCAATAAAGGAACTATTTCTTTGAGAGACATTCCCTGACAGTAATATAATTGTAAACCTGGCATAAATTTTTGAGCAAAAATCGCATAACTTTTGCTTTTTTCTAATTTGGCAATACAAGCGCTAATCTCTTGCTCTATTGATTGAATTAAAGCTGACTTTAGCTGCTGGTGCAAGAATTCCAAAATTTCTTGTTGTTCCACATTTAATTGATCTGTGGAAGCATGAGGTAAATCCGGTCTTAGTACGTCTTTTCCAGTATCGGGGTCGCGGATTTCCAAAGGTTCTCTGGAACTCCAAACGTCATACTGCTTCAACTGCACTGCTACCTGTTTTAATTCTGCTATTAACTCAAGATTGCTCTTGACAGTGACATTTTGTTTCTGCAAGGCAGTTAGCATTTCTTGAAGTTGAGAATTAGAGGGGTCTGGGCATTTTTGTACTCCCGCCGATCGGTGTTCGCGCCTGTCTCGGCGGTATACTGCATGAAATACGTTTATTAATTGGCGATCGCGCTCTGACAAGCTTTCAATCTGTTTGGGTCTAGCTCGATTTAAAATTGCCCAATCGCTCTGATGTTTAAACCCAAATTCTGATAAAAAGTTTTTAACTTCTTGATTTTGTTTGGTTTGCAAATAAGCCCAATTGTCTAAGCTCATGCTGGACTGCGAATCAGGCTTAAACGTCCGCAAGACCTCAACAGTAAAAAATTTATAATTAGTTGGTTTAGTTCTGCCATTATCGTCCAATACAAGTTGAGTTTTTGCTCTTGCATCTAGAACGATTAAAGTTTTACCATCATCATCATTGAGCACAAACGGCAGCAAATCGTTGTAAGTGAATCTTTTTTCACCGCCGAATAAACTGTCAATTTTTTTGCAAGCTTTGAGTATCGGGTAAGAAACATTGCATCTCAAACAAAGCCCAGCAGCAGCGCGCTTGGCTCCACTTATCCCACATTCTTTAGCTACAAAATAAGAAAATAAAGTTGATTTGGCGTTCTGATTTAGATTATTTTCAAAATTAGAAACATTGTTTTGTGTATAATTTATAAGAATTTGATTTTCAAAAAAATCTTGCGCTTCAGGAATTACACGATATTCATATCCAACGGTTTCCCTAGCCAAACTAATTCTGCAAAGTTTCCAAAAATTCCACAGCATTGCAGTTTCCAAAACAGGCAATTTTGACGGTGTGGCAGGAGCGAAAATATCTAACGCTACACGATTAACCATTTATATTCTCCTTTGTGTCGGTAGCATCTCATTCTTGCTCCTGCTGTAGTGCGGGATCGATAGTTCTCAGTTACATACAGACACAAGCGAGTTCTCCGGCTGTCTATCTTATAAAAAACGTTGTTTGCACACATCGGGATGTTTGAAATATCAGCTTAATTCACCTTTTTAACTAGCTTTATCAATGTATAGATGTCAGGCTTTTAAGCTTATGCAGTTGCCGAGATGCCCGCGAGAGAAATCTGTACGCCATATTTCCCACAATACCCGGCCCTAGGTCTGGCTAAGTATCCCCGCTTAAATGGCGTCGAGGCTATTCAATCCATTCGGTGCGGAGCGCGAGCTATAAAATCCTCAACTCAACCACGGCGCGAGCGTCGCTCGATGTCAAGAATGCTGTATAGCAACCGCCCAGGCGGTTATGGTGTTAACTAAAAGTAGCCCATTCATCGATTATTTTAAGCTGATTCCTTGGCGATCGTCCGATCGTTCCATATCATAGATATTAATTTTTGTCAATTTATTGTTAAGAAATATGTCTATAAAGCATAGGAATATGAGGTGTGCTGACAGCCTAAGTCCCACACCGTAGCCTTGACCGGAAGAGTCGGCAATTACTTGCTTTTGGTGAATCACCGATTTGATCGCTTTGACGGTGGGCGCCGCAAGTTTCCCAAGAATTCCATTGCTTCGGTTTTGAGCTTCGTCCCCTTCACCGCACGAGCAACAACCAATGAGCAAGTCTAAACATTCAAACATTCAGCCATCTAGACATTCAGATGTTTAAACTGTCAAATAAGGTTGATGAACTCAGGACTAAACCTACGATCGTGACAGTCGCCTCATTCAAAGGCGGGGTCGGAAAGACAACCACGGCGCTGCATTTGGCGGCTTACTTGCACTCCCTAGCACCCGCGCTGTTGGTAGATGGCGACCTCAACCGCAGTGCGTTGGATTGGGCCGCTCGCGGTTCCCTCCCCTTCAAAGTGGTGGATGAAAAGCAAGGGGTGCACTATGCCAGGGATTACGAGCACATCGTCATCGACACGCCGGCGCGACCGACTCCAGAAGACCTGAAAACTCTAGCTGAAGGATGCGATTTGCTGATACTGCCCAGCTCCCCCGATGCTATGGCTCTGAGCGCTATGCTGCAAGTGGTGGAGGCTCTGTATTCGCTTTTGTCCAATTACCGCATTTTGCTTACGGTCATCCCGCCCGCTCCGAGTAAAGTAGGAGCCGAATCCAGGGCAACGATCGAAAAAGCGGGATTGCCCATCTTCAAGTTTGATGTAAGGAGGCTGGCGGTATTTCAAAAGGCGGCCCTCGCCGGGGTTCCCGTGAGCGATATCAAAGACCCCTACGCCAAAGCTGCTTGGGGGTGCTACGCCGCTGTCGGCAAGGAGATACTGCCGTGAGCCGCTTTGATGATTTACTGAAGGCCAAGAAACTCAAGCCCGGGGAACCCGACCTTTCTCCCAACACCGCGCTATCCAAAAGCAAAGACCCCAACTTCGTCCGCACTACGGTTTACCTGCCAAAACTTCTGCACCGCCAGCTCAAATCCGCAGCCGCGCAGTCTGGTTGGGAAATGAGCGAGCTGGTGGAAAAGTCGCTGGCTCAATACCTCCAGCAGTTCGATGCCGATAGTGACATCTAAACATTTGGATGTTTGAATGTTTGAATATTTGAGTCCCCCTGTAAAAACCTGAGGGGGTGACAACCCACCTGAAACCCTGATGGAGTAAAGATTTAGCCAACTTATGGTAAAAAAAAGACAGGCAGCCGAATTGTTACAAGCTAGCCTATCCCCAAAAATAATGTTACCCACATTCTATCAGACCCACTTACAAAAACAACTGACGCACGCTCAGTTTATTTTACTCACAATCTTGCTCTCCTTGATACAATCAGAAAAACAAGTGAGGCCTTAGCGGCTTGCGCGGGTATTTCCCTATCCAATAACAGCCGAAAGTCGCCGTCGCAACAGGACAAAGATTTCTGGACTTACCTCAACTAACGCTCGCAGGAATTTGGTTCCTATTAATCACTTATTGGTTAACAACTTATTGCCGTGTAGGGCAACGATTATCAATCGCGATTGATCCTACGTCAATGGGGCTGTATAAATCTCTTCATGGTCAGCTTAATCTGGCAGCGAAGAGCCATCCCATTGTACTGGTCGGTGTTGCCCAAATTGGGAAACAGTAACTTACTTGAACTTACCCTCGCTCTCAAAAAAGTTTTGCCGTTATTTAAAGAATATAAAGTCATTGTTTTAGGAGACGCCTGAATTTTTTTCTGTATATGCAGGGATTCTGGCTCAAAGAAATGGGTGTATCTTTTTGCTTGAGGCTCAAAAAAAATCATTGTATCGAAACAGAAAATTTAATAGGGCAACGGTTAGATCAATTAGGAATAGTACCAGGAACTTCATTATATTTTCAAGGCGTGAGAGTCAGAAAAACACGACCCGCAGCCTGGTTTGATATAGCTTGTAAATGGAAAAGAAACTATCAGGGGTCGGCAGTTAATGAAGCGTGGTTTATTCTGACCGACTTAGGTTCACTACCAGCAGCGACTGCTGCTTACAAACAGCGAATGGGAATTGAAGAAATGTTCCCTTGACTGTAAAACAGGAGGCTACAACCTAGAAGGAACTAGCCTCAAAGGAGAGCGACTGATTAAGATAATTTTGTTAATGACAATTGCCTACTGTTCAGATGTATTTCAAGGCACTGAAATTAAGAATATGCAGGTACAAAAATACATATCTCGACGTAAAGACAAGAGAAAGAAATATCGAAGACGGAGTACGTTTGGCATAGGTTTAGATGGAGAGAAGTGGGTTAATTATCTTGAGCAATATTCTGAACCAGTGCAAGAGTTAATGAAGTTAACTCGAAATAAACGTCGCTTTTATCAACGGGGGATACGGGCTGGAACCCTGATTCAGTCTACTTTGTAGACCTCTGTGTCACCCCCCAGGAAAATATGCTAGACACAGCACTTTTTATATTGGACTATGGGGTGAATCATGGGTCGATTCAATGTCTAGTAATTGGCTGGTTGTTGTTGAATTAATGTCTTTGTCTCCACACAAAATACCTAATTATCAACAAGGCTTGAGAGCTATGAGACTTATTCAATCAGCGTTATAGGCAACTTGTCGCCCCGACAGAGTATTTTGTTTTCTCTTGCAAAAACCTCCCCGTCCTCCCCAGTAGACTGGAAAGTAGATGCAGTAACGGTTACGAGTGGGGATGGCTGCATCCCCACCTTTAAATCCTTACCAGATAAGCAGTTAAGGTCTAGTGGGGATGATGGGGATGTTTTTACACCTTGCCTTGAAACTTCTCAACCCTCAAATGCACAACATACTACAGCGCCCAGTACGTCAAACTCTGCGGTTAAACCCAGAACCTTTGAGATAGGCTCAC
This sequence comes from Microcoleus occultus BM001215366, assembly GCA_036700145.1. Taxonomy (GTDB): domain Bacteria; phylum Cyanobacteriota; class Cyanobacteriia; order Cyanobacteriales; family Microcoleaceae; genus Microcoleus. The sequence goes on along the minus strand of JAUBOH010000377.1, from coordinate 1,035 downwards.
GGGTTGTTGCCAAGGATGTCGGCGGCATCTATCAAGGTGCGCGAGGTGAGGTTGTGGATATTCTTTACGGCAGTGCTAGCGATACTTACCTAGTGAGGTTCGATAAGCTCGTGCGGGGTACTCAGCAGTCTGAGTTTGAGGCTTTCGACCTGATGAAGCTTTAACCCTTGACAGTTACCGATAAGTTACACAAAGCTCTGTGTAACTTGTCGGTAACTAGCATTTTGTTGAGAATAAGCCCGCTTGACACAAGGATGTTTAACCGTTTATAGAAATGGTTGGCTCAAAGCATTGACATCCATTTATGGAAATGGTTAGATAAAGACATTGACCATTTATGGAAACGGCAATGAATAACAAGGCACGGAACACATCAGGCAAGTTTGCTGCTAAATCAGAAGTCCCTCGCAAAGTCCGATCGGTCAATCTTACGGATGACGCTTGGCAATGGCTGGCCGCTGTGGCAGAGAAAGCAGGGATGAGCCGGAATGATTATCTAGAGGCAATGGCAGAAGGTAGTACCCCGCTTATGGAAATGGTAGAAGCTCCTTCTTTTCCGTTTATGGAAGTGGTAGAAGCTCCTTCTGACCCGCTTATGGAAATGGTAGAAGCTCCTTCTGACCCGTTTATGGAAATGGTAGAAGCTGAGATAGAAACCGACGGCGCGGACATAACAGAACAACCAAATAGCGAGGTTTTTCCATTTATAGAAGCGGTGCTAATTGAATCCGAGCCACTTAAACAAGAGTTGAAGGACACCAAGACTAGCTATGACGCGCTTCTAGAATCCAGTACCGTAGTCACTAATAAACTTCGAGAGGAAGTGCGGGAATTGCGATCGCAGATTCAGGCAGAGAAAGCCCGATGGGATGAATTGCGGGAAGAGTTGGACGATCGGGAAGAAACTTGCGCTGAACTCCGATCGGAACTCTCCGACCTGATGCAAGAATCAGTCACTGCCAGCCAAGAATTTCCAGAGCCGGCCGACTTGCTCAATCAGTTAAAAGGGCGGCGTAAAAAGTCGAGGGCCGACTT
>JAUBOH010000376.1:0-6397 GCA_036700145.1 Microcoleus occultus BM001215366 | reverse complement strand
AACTTCTTAGAAACCTTCCGCAAGCGAATTGATTTTGGTGTTACTTCCACCAATTCATCCTGGCCGATGTACTCCAAAGCGCGTTCCAAACTCATATCGACTGGTGCTTGCAATTGCGCCAATTCTTCACCGCCAGATGCGCGGTGGTTTGTCAACTGCTTCGACTTGCAAATATTCAGCTCCATGTCATCATCTCGGTTGTTTTCTCCGATAATCATCCCTCTGTAAACCTTGGTTCCGGGGGTAATGAAAAATACGCCGCGGTCTTCAGCATTTTTCAGTGAATAAGTAGTTGCAGTTCCTTCTTCAAAGGAAATCAATACTCCGTTGCGACGGGCGACAATTTCTCCACCGAGGGGGCGATAGTCGAGGAAGCTGTGATTCATAATTCCAGCGCCGCGAGTCAATCGCATAAACTCGCCTCGGAATCCAATCAAACCGCGAGCGGGGACGGAAAATTCGATTTGGGTGCGGCCGGTGCTGCTGACGTGCATATCTTGCATTTCTGCTTTCCGCTGACCGAGGCGTTCGATGCAGCCGCCGACTGCTTCTTCGGGTACGTCTAAGACCAAACATTCAAAGGGTTCGCAGGGACGACCGCCGACTTCGCGGAAGATTACTTGCGGTTGGGATACTTGGAATTCGTATCCTTCGCGACGCATATTTTCGATCAGGATGCCGAGGTGAAGTTCGCCGCGGCCGGATACGAGGAATTTGTCGGGAGATTCGGTTTCTTCGACGCGCAAGGCGACGTTGGTTTGAAGTTCTCGCATTAGCCGATCGCGAATTTGACGCGATGTGACCAAACTGCCTTCTTGACCGCAGAACGGCGAATCGTTCACCGAGAATGTCATCTGCAAAGTTGGTTCGTCTACTTTGATTAAAGGTAGGGCTTGCGGGTCGTTGGGACAGGTAATTGTCTCGCCAATGTACGCATCCGCAAAACCGGCCACGGCGACGAGATTGCCAGCAGTAGCTTCTGGGATGTCAATCCGCTTCAGGCCTTCAAAGCCCATCAATTTGCTAATCTTTGATTTGACAAGCGCGCCGCTTTCGGTGATTAAGACTGCTTGTTGACCGACTCTAATTGTGCCGTTGTGGATGCGGCCGATGACGATGCGACCGACGTATTCTGAGTAATCTAAGGTGGTTACTTGCAGTTGCAGCGGCTTGTTGGGGTCGCCTACGGGGGGCGGTACGTGGTCGAGGATTTCTTCAAACAAAGGCTGCATATCTACGCCTTCGTCTTCGAGGGTTTTTTTGGCGTAACCGCTTAAACCGGAACCGAAGAGATAGGGAAATTCGCACTGATCGTCGTCAGCACCTAGTTCTAGAAACAGATCCAAAACTTTATCGACGGCTTTGTGGGGATCTGCTCGATCGCGATCGATCTTATTCACAAAGACGATCGGGCGCAGTCCTTTTTCTAGGGCTTTTTTGAGTACGAACCGAGTTTGCGGCATCGGGCCTTCGTTGGCGTCTACGATCAGCAAACAACCGTCTACCATGCCGAGCACTCGTTCGACTTCGCCGCCGAAGTCCGCGTGTCCGGGGGTATCGACGATGTTGATCAGGGTTTCTCCGTACCTGACGGCGGTGTTTTTGGAAAGAATTGTAATGCCGCGTTCGCGCTCGATGTCGTTGGAGTCCATGACGCAATCTGGGATGTCTTCACCTTCGCGAAAGATGCCGGACTGTCTGAGGAGAGCGTCTACAAGGGTGGTTTTGCCGTGATCGACGTGAGCAATGATAGCGACGTTGCGAATGGGAAGACTCATAATGCGTCTGGGACGTTAAACGAATTTAACTAAAGATTTCTTAATAATTGTAGCGTATGGAGTCAAGTGGCGATCGATCTCTGCCGAATTGATATTTTGCCTGACCTACAGACGCCAGCATGATTAATTACGGATCTTTTTTATAATAAACACGCCCTAGGGGCGATCGCCCCTGCAGACGCAACCAAAGAGCTCCCACGCCGATCGAGCATTTACCGACTTGCCTCGAAATAAAATCCCAGCCGTACAGTGTCCGAGGAGTTTTGCCAGCACAGGCTTAATCCAGCGTCTGCACGCCACCGCCGTTGACGAACAGCACCTGTCCGCTGACCCACTGAGATACAGGGGCAGCAAAGTAGAGAACGGCTCCAGCGATGTCTTCAGGCTCGCCCAAGCGTTGGAGCGGAGTATGGGCCAGCATTCGCTTTTCGACCTCTGGAGTCAGAACCGAAGCCAAGGCGCCGGTTCTGACAGCTCCAGGGCCCACGGCATTGACGCGAATTACCGGGCCGTAGTCGAAGGCCAGGTTTGCCGTCATGTGATTGATGGCGGCTTTAGAAGCAGCGTAGGCGCTGATGGCGGGGCTTTTGTTGATGGAACTCATCGACGACATATTGACGATCGAACCGTAGCCCGCCGCCTTCATGTGCGGCGCGCACAGTTGCGACAGTCGCCACGCGCTGAAAACATTGAGTTGAAAGGGGCGCTCGAACTGCTGCTGCGAAATCTCGAACGGACTTTCTTTGCCGGCACCGCCGCCGCCAGCGTTATTGACCAGAACGTGAATGCTTCCACACTCGGCGATGGTGCGTTCCACCAGACCAATTAAATCTTCGTCACGGAGCACGTTGCACTCCACAGCCAAAGCTTTGCCGCCGCCGGCACCAATCTCATCGGCAACCTTTTGGGCATCCGCTACTTTCAAATCGGCAATAACCACGGTGGCACCGAAATCAGCCAGCATCCGGCAACACGCTGCACCGATGCCGTTGCCGCCGCCGGTCACGATGGCGACTTTGCCGCTCAAATCGAAAAGAGTTGTAGGCTGCATAAACTTATTTTCCTTCGATCAAATACTGGGCGACAGCTTCGTAAGCTGGTAGTGAAGTCGAATCGTTAGCGCTGTTTCCAGCGATGGGATGGGAGGCGAAACGCACGATGACCATTTCGGCGGCAGGATCAATATAGATCGTTTGTCCGTGCACGCCACGCGCGGCAAAAGCGCCGCGGGCGTTTCCGGTATTCCACCACATATCCCGATAAGACCAGCCTGGTAATTCGGGATGGCCCGATTTGGCGAAAGCGGCTTTGCTGCCGCCGCCGGCGATATCTTCGATCGCGCGGGCGGGCAAAACCTGCGTGCCTTTCCAGCGGCCCTGGTTGCGAATCAATTCGCCAAAGCGTGCCATGTCGCGCAAACCGGCGTTGTAGCCGCCGCCGGCGAAGGGAGTACCCAGTTCGTCCACCGAATAGTAGCCGTCCTGTTCCATGCCGATTTTGCTCCACACGCGATCGGCCAGAAGTTCGTCTACCGACTTGCCGCTGGCGCGGGCAACCAGCCAGCCCGCGACGTCAGCGTTGGGGGTTTTATAGCCGAAGGCTTCGCCGTGGGTGCCGGCTTTTTTTACCGTTTTTAGCGCGGCGTAGTAGCCCACGGGCCCGCTGTAATCTTTGGGTTTGGGTAACGGGTTGCCGGCGCCGGAATACTCCCAGATTTCGGCTTTGGGGTTAGCGTATTCTTCGCTGAATTGCAGCGCAGTCGTCATGTCCAGCACTTGGCGCACGGTAGCGTCGCCAAAGGCGGAATCTTTGAGTTCGGGAATGTATTCGGCTACCCGCTTGTTTTCGTCCAGCTTGCCTTCGGCGACCAAAACTGCGCCCAAGGTGCCGGTCAGAGATTTCGTCACCGACATCGCGGCGTGTTTGTTGTCGGCGGCAAGCGCACCAAAGTATTTTTCATAAACGATCGAGCCCCGGTGCAAAACCAGAATGCCGTCTGTGTAGTTTTGCCACAGCGATTCTTCCCATGTCATGTCTTTAGTGGCATTCAGCGGGCGGAACGCGATCGAGTCAATTCGTGGATCGAGACGGTAAGGCAGCGGATCTGGCGCGCCCAGTCCGCGTGAAACGTTGACGGCGGGCATGAACTCGTTCATGTGGGCCACGCTCCAGCGCAGGGCGGGAAACTGGAAAAATGAGCCGTCGGCGAATTTCAACTGCTTGTCTTTGGGCGGCGGGAAACCTTGCATCCAGCCCATTGCGATCGGATCGCTTTCTCGCGCGGAAAGAAATTTGCTTTCGGTTTGAGCCGAACTCGCCAAAGAAAAGACACTCATGCCTAAAAAAACAAATAAACAAACAAATGCAGAAAGAGTAAATCCGTAATAAAAAAGCTTATTTTTACTTCGCATCGAAAGAAACCATAAAAAATAATCACTCAAAGCCAGGCGCATCCTGCTTTCCTCGAAACAAACGCTGCCCCTGCAACCAAGCGGCGCGCCGCAGCCCAACTTTTTATCATAACTCACATTCCCCAATTTTTAACATACTTAAAATATACATTCTCCACACTGCGGTTGTAATTGCTCAACCCTCTTCCTCGTTACCAGGCTCTGCCTGGTAATGCAGATCGGGAGGAAGAGCCTCTGTTTACCCTGGAATTCTGGAGAAAAAACTTGCATTGCATAAGTCACGGCATCGATGCCCAAACCGCAGATTCAAGCCCGATGCAACATAGATAGATTCAGATAATTTCAGATAATTTATGATTTTTGCCAGAGGTATAGATAAAAGTGAATTTGGTAATGTTTGATTTTTTATTGTGAGTGAGGGCGATCGGCTAAAATCAATATCATGGAAGTGCAACCCAAGGAAATTCAGAGTTACAGCCAGCCTGACGGCAGAGTTCCTTTTGATGAGTGGTTGGAATCTCTCCGCGATTTTAATTAAGGGTAAAGCCAAGATTGTGAAAAGGCTGGAGCGTGTTAGCAATGGAAATTTGGGAGATTGTCGATCGGTTGGCGAAGATGTCTCGGAATTGAAAATTGACTTTGGCCCGGGCTACCGAGTTTATTTTGGACAAGTTGGAGCAATAATTGTGCTTTTGCTGTGCGGTGGAGATAACAGCACTCAAGATCGAGATCTTCGCACTGCTAAGAAATATTGGGAAGAATACAGGAGCCAAGAAAATGCCTAAAAGTGTCCCTTACCATCCGTTGAAAATCAAATCTCTCAAAGATCCGAATTTTTCTGCTGCTTACATCACAGAAATTTTTGAGGAAGAAGAGGGAGATGTGGAATTAAAAATCATGCGAAAAGCGCTGAGAGATATATTTGAGGCTCTGGGCGAACCAAATATGTCGGCTGATGATGCTAAGTTGCATTTGAAAAAGTTAGATGCTTTGTTGTCGGGAGACGGAATTACGACAATTTATGGTTTGGCGAATTGGCTGAATGTTTTGGGATTGAAGTTATCTGTTACGGTGGCTGAGGATGAAGGGGAAGAGTCAAGTGCTGTTAGTGCTGTTGAGTTGGTGGAGGTTGCTAATGTTTGATTTGGATCGATCGCCCATATTATGATCGGTGAATAGTTGCGATCGCATTTATGGAAGTACAACTGAGGGAAATTCGGCGTTATATTACCCCAGACGGTAGAAATCCTTTCGCAGAGTGGCTTAGTTCCCTGCAAGATTTGAGTGCAGTAGTTAAAATTGAACAAAGGCTCGATCGAGTTCGCTTGGGGAATTTAGGAAACAGCAAGTCTGTTGGGGAAGGAGTCTGCGAATTAAAAATTGATTTTGGGCCTGGGTATCGGGTGTACTTCGGACAAGTTGGGTCAACAATAGTGCTGATTCTCTGTGGTGGGGATAAAAGCAGTCAAGAACAAGATATTCGTAAAGCGTATGAGTATTGGAAAGAATATGAAGAACGCCAAAATGCCAACTAGCGATAGTTACCAGGACTATCTGATTGAAGCGCTCAAGGATAAAAGACACGCTGCTGCTTATCTAACAGCGCATTTGGAAGATGATGAGCCTGAAGCTGGTTTGCTTAAACTCGGACTTAGCAATGTATTTGAAGCTCTGGGAGAACCAAATATGTCAGCAGATGAAGCTAAATTGCACTTAGAAAAACTAGATGGTTTGCTGTCACAGAATGGAATGGCAACTATTTATGCTTTAGCCCATTGGCTGAAGGTTTTGGGATTGAAGTTATCCGTTGCGGTTGATGCAGGGGATGAAGGGGAAGAGGAAAGTTCTGTTAGTGATGTTGAGTTGGTGGAGGTTGGTAATATTTGATCCGGCGCTAACTTCCCAAACGTGGTTTTTAAAGTTTTTTTTGATTTCAGGGGAGCTAAAATTGGCGCGGACGTTTGATGTGCCGATCGCACAATTGTGAAATTTTGCCCAAAAGTAGCAAATGACACTTAAAATAAACCAGCGCCAACGAGTTAGACCAAAACGGGCGGCATCGGGGCCCAAGTAAAACAGATTTGAGAGTTGGCGGAGGAGAAATGGCGAAGTCTGGAAGAGATGATATGTACTCAGCGGCAATTGTAGCTGTGCGATCGCGCGCGATCGGTCTACAATTTGTAACGTTGAGCCTTATTGAAGTGCAGG
>JAUBOH010000375.1:0-6408 GCA_036700145.1 Microcoleus occultus BM001215366 | reverse complement strand
CCGTGGCCGCCGTGGCCGCCGTGGGCATACCTCACCACGCTTGAGAACCGCTATATATCTGTACTCTTCGGTTACTACCACGACATTGATTCCGACTAATTGGGCTTTATAAGTCAACATTTCAATAAACTTGGCGTGGGGTATCGACATCATGTTTTGATTCATTAAACATCTCCCATAATTATTGTGGAACAGGCCCTCGTAGCCTGTTCAAGACTGGCAATTCTTGCGATGTCTATTTTATTGCCCAAATTTATCCCGGTTTGACCGCTGTCATTTTTGCCAATCACCAGTGTCTCTATCGAGTTAGCTGCCAGATGATCGATCGTGAAGCGACTCGCGCTGTATAAGTAATTATCTCTCTTACAGTTGCGTTTGTGGGTTAACCTCATTAAACGATCGGATGTCTTGATTTCCGGCTGTAATTTAAATTGCTGATTCGCCTTACTTTTGTGCTGATAAACATAGATTGATTTGAGAGGCTTCCCGTTGATAATTAATGGTTTAAATCCCGGCTGATTCGCATTGAAAGTGGCAATATTGTTGAAGCCTGTATCAATCCCTGCAATTGTTTCCGTGACTATCCTCTCAAGGGAAACAGGCTGGAAGCAGACAATTTCTATCCTGTAGTGGTAAGTGCCAGGGACAATTCGTACAATACATACTTCTTTAACGTGTGTTGTCAAGAAAATCTGCGTTTTAGACAGGTGTATTAAACCTTTTTTCAAGGCTGATTTACTGACTGCTTGGGATTTATCGGTGACCAAGTTCCGCCCGAGAGTTTTGTGTTTGTACTTGGGAATTCTGGGCGCAGACTTAAATTTATCTGGATGTTTTTTGTATTCTTTGTTGGCTGCAAAAAAAGCTTGCCAACTCTCATGCAATCTCAACAATACTTGCTGGGAGACTTTGGCGGGTAAAGCTGTATGGTCTGGGGTTCCCTGACATTGCTTTTGGATAGCGTTGTAGTTGAGATATTCTCCGGTTTCAAATGTTTTTTTAGGGCTGATATAGTTAGCGTAGTTGAAAAAATTTTTCGATAGGAAGCATAAGCTGTCTGCCTCTTTAAAAAGGTAGTGGTTGTTGTCAATAATATAGTTTTCTACAAGGTGCATAAGGGTTTATGGCTTGGGGATAGTGTTGCCCAGGGAGTTAGAAGAAAGCCAAATAGATGTCTATAGATCGCCATGTTTGACGATAAATTGAATAATTTTTTGTAATACCAGTTTAAAAAAAGAATGCAACTGCCTTTTTCGGCGCTCCCAACCATGATATTCATCAGTCATTCCTCATCTATAATTTCAAATGGTATAACTTATATTCCGAGTTTATTAGCTTGATTTAATCATATTTTTTTTGACTTTAAGTATTACCTGATGTATGTTTGTGGAAATTTACAGTATTTTAGACTAAATTTATTGACAATTAAAACCCATCCCCTAATCCTAGATTTTTGGGTAGCGCGAAAGTTATTAAAAACAATCAAAAAGGTTTTAACGTTTGGTTCCCGGAACAGGGCCGCTCTCTGTTTGGGGAAATACCCGATCGAACCCTTAGAGAATTTATCCGTCAAGCGGTAGTTTAAAAACTCAACGATCGCCAGCTATGGGACACCTCTGGCGCGATCGCGTCCGACAACCCAGCTTTCAGCAGTTATGACCAATCAGCAAGCCCGTCCCCGATCGCACTGGCTTTACCTGTTGCGCCTGGGGTACTTTCCCAACCGTCCAATTTAAATTTGGATGCTTGGAAACAGTCTGCGGGGGTTTCCCTAACCGCTCGATCGAGGTGCTGCGATAGTGTGCAGCGCGCGATCGAGACCTTCAAAAGCTCGATCGAGCTGATTTGCCGGTTTCCACTCGAGTACATCCCTAGCTAAGATTAACAGATGGATGCTCGAGCTTGCGGTGCCAGGCCGCAGTAATTGGCTTGTCGAAAATCTGCAGCAGGCGCAAAAATGCCGCGATCGGGGGAAAAAGAGCAAGTCTAACTCAAATGGTACAGCAATTGCGTCACTCGCACTTCCCCGCCTCTGTTATCTGTGGGCCACCCCCAAATATCAGTCAGGGATTGGCGCCGCCCAGGCGGGCCGCCGGAGCGGGCGGACTGTTAAAGTTGCTGTCACCGGGGCGGGAAAAACACAGGCGAAAATGTTGGCTGTCTATTGTATCGCGGTGCGGGCAGTTTTTCACATACCAAATAAAACAGGCCGGCAAGGCGAGAATAAGACATAAATTTGGCAAATCAACTTACAATTAAGACGGTTATTCCTATGTATTCTGAAATATCCAAACGGCAGTTAAAACTGCCTGATTCGTGTCTCCTCTCCAGCTCAGAAGTGAGGGGTCAAGGGCACTTCCCGCGAGCAGCGTTTATGTGAATATCATTAAATAATAAAATTAGGGTGCACGACAGACAACTGTGGCTTTTGAAAAATTACGAATTGAAAACCCAGGCATCAAAAATCACGATTAATTCTGGCTTCGGCTTGCCTCACAAAAACTTAAAATCCACAAATAAGTGTGACTTCAGCAATTGAAACCAACGAATTCTTCCTTTGATCAGACTTATTAAATCGAACTGCCCCGGGGCACAGGAGAACGGTGCATGAATTCCCAAGAAAATCCTAAGCTTAAAATTCTGGTCGTCGATGACGAACCGGATAACCTCGATTTGCTTTACCGCACCTTCCATCGAGACTACAAAGTGCTCCGAGCTGAATCTGGCCCCGCCGCCCTCGAAATTTTGGCAAAAGAGGGAGAAGTTGCCGTGATTATCTCCGATCAGCGAATGCCAAAAATGAGCGGTACGGAGTTTCTCAGCCTGACGGCGGCTCAATACCCGGACGTGATCCGAATTATTTTAACTGGCTATACGGATGTTGAAGATTTAGTGGAAGCTATTAACGCTGGCAAAGTATTCAAATACGTTACCAAGCCTTGGGATGCTCTTGAGCTTAAAACTCTTGTGAGTCAAGCTGTTGATACTCACAATCTCCTGAAAGCGCGCACCAATGAACTGCGCCGGGCTCTCTCGCAAGAATCGCTGCTTTATGCCGTTACCAATACTATTCGATCGGCTCCCAATTACCAGCAAATGCTGCAAAGAATTGTGGAAACCATCGGGCAGATGTTTGAGGTGAGTTGCTGTCTGCTGCGGCCTTTCCAAGACGGCCGGGTGGCCGATGAGTGGTTCGTTTACCAGAAGGGATCTGCTGAAGCTCGACCCCGAGATGCCGATGCTGCTGGACTTTCCCCGGATTTGCTGCCGGATTTGGTTTGGGAAACTCTGGATGTGGAGGTGATTCAAGATGCCGAAACTGACTCACGAGTTTTAAACTGGGACAATCAGCAGCGACTGCAGGCTTACCAAGCTGCGAATATTCGATCGAGCTTGATTGTACCGCTGTTTTACCAAATGGAACTGATGGCAGTCTTGGCGCTGCACCAGTTCGATCGACCGCGCCAGTGGCAAGACCACGAGGTACAGTTGGTAATTACGGTGGCTGACCAAGCGGCTTTGGCGCTTTCTCAAGCGAGGGCTTACGAACAGGTGCGGGCGCTGGCAAAGCGCGAGGCCTTAGTCAATACTATTACTACGGCAATTCGATCGAGCCTCGACCCCCAAAATATTTTTGCAGCCATTACTCAACAACTCGGTCAAGCTTTGCAAGTTGACGGCTGCGCCCTATCTCTGTGGACAGAAGATGATGAATACGTTCAGTGCGTAGGGCTCTACGACACAACTAGGAATACCGTGGCTGTAGAACAGGCTTTTAACAATCCAGAGGTAGTTGGGAACTCTCCTGGGGCTGGGACGGCTTCTGCGAGTGATGGTGGAAAAGCTCGCGCCTGGGTTTTTGCCCATCCTTCCCTGCCGCAGTCTTTGGTGCCGATTCGGGGCAATCCGGTGTTGCTGCAAGTTATGGTATCAAAAGAGGCGGTGGCGATCGAAGACCTCAACGATCGCCCCGATTTAAATGTTACAGAACTGCAAGTTCGATCGCCAGCCCGCGCCCTGTTAGTCGTTCCCTTACTCTCCGAAGGCAAAATCATCGGCAGCATTTCCCTGCGCCAAAATTGCAGCACCCGCCGCTGGAACCTCTCAGACATTGACCTGGCTCAAATAGTGGCAACTCAAGCGGCTCTGGCGGTGCAGCAGTCGCGCCTCTACCAGACTACCAGACAGCAGGCAGAACGACTTCTGGAAGCCGATCGGCTCAAAACCGAATTTTTCCAAAATATCTCCCACGAATTCCGCACCCCTCTAACACTAACTATCGGCCCTCTCGAATCAGCTTGCAACCGCAAAGAAGACTTACCCTACGAACAAGCCGTCATCGCTTTGCGAAATTCCCGCCGCCTCCTGCGCTTGGTAAATCAACTGCTGGACTTGCAGCGGCTCGATGCCGGACGGATGCAGCCTTCTTTTCGCCCCTGCGATTTAGTCGGTTTCTGTTACTCTACCGCAGAGTCATTCCGCGCCTACTGCGAGAAAAAAGGACTGCACTTAATTACCCAACTGCAAGATTGTCCTTTACTTTATTTGGATATTGAAAGATTTGACAAAGTTATTTACAACCTGCTATCAAATGCTGTCAAATTCACTCCCGAAGGTGGAACTATCACCCTGACAGTTGCACCGGCCGGCGCTCACTGCTTGCTGCAAGTAAAAGACACCGGCATCGGCATTCGCACCGAACAAATTCCCTATTTGTTCGAGCGCTTTCACCAAGCCGAAGGTTCGGCCAGCCGTTCCTACGAAGGCAGCGGTTTAGGTTTGGCACTTGTTAAAGAATTAGTCGAACTCCACGGCGGTCAAATTTCCGTCGAGTCAGTTTACGGCGAAGGTACTACTTTTAGCGTTTGGCTGCACTTCGGTTCAACTCACTTGCCCGCAGAACGGGTACTAGAAATACCTGCGGAGTTTCACTCATCCAAAGCTGCGGTGGAACTGGCAGATGTGGAGGCGGATTTGTCGGAAGATGAGGCAGAAAATCATAACTTTGAGGCTCTCGAACCGATAAGTTCAGAAACAGTAGCAGGCACGGTTTTGGTGGTTGACGACAATCCCGATTTGCGCTTTTATGTATCGGGAATTCTGCGAGATTCCGGTTTTGCAGTTTTGCTCGCCCGCAACGGACAAGAAGGATTTGCCGTGGCAAAAAGCCGCCGTCCAGATTTGATTTTAACAGATTTGATGATGCCTTTGATATCTGGTTTGGATTTGATTAAGATGATTCGAGAAGATGAGGAATTGCAGGGAACTCCGGCAATTTTGCTGACTGCTAAAGCCGACGAAGATACTCGGATTGAAGGAGTAGAACGGGGTGCTGACGCTTATTTGTCCAAGCCTTTTAACGATCGCGAATTGTTGGCGGAAGTGCGGAATTTGATCGCCCTCAAACAAAACGAGCGCCGAGTGCTGCTGTTGAACAGTTATTTAACTGAGTCGGTGCTGCGCCGTTTTTTACCGCCGTCGATGGTGAAGGCCGCTGCGACTGGAGATTTGGCCTTGGATTTGCGCCCGGAACCGCGATTAATTACTATTTTATTTAGCGATATTGTCGGTTTTACTGAAATGGCAAATACGCTGCGATCGCGCCGGGTAGCTGAGCTGTTGAATGAATATTTGGCGGCAATGACTAAGGCTATTTTTGACAGTGGCGGTACGGTGGACAAGTTTGTGGGAGATGCGGTAATGGCTCTGTTTGGTGCGCCGGAGGAACTAACGCCAAACGAGCAAGTACGCCGCGCTATAGCTGCTGCAAGGCTGATGCTGCGAGCTCTGAAGCAACTTAACGAGCGCTGGTTGGAGCAGGGAATTGTGGGGGAAAATGGCGTTCCTCCGGTGCGGTTTCGCTGCGGAATTCATCAGGGTACTGCGGTGGTGGGGATGTTTGGCGGCCCCGATCGATCGGATTATACTGCGATCGGGCCGAGTGTAAATATTGCTGCCCGTTTGCAAGAGGTGGCGGAACCAAACACTGTGCTGATTTCGGCGGCGGTTGCAGATTATGTTGAGGAAGGTCGGATTGTTAAATATAAGCCACTGCAACTCAAGGGAATTGATGAAACTGTGTTGACTTTTATGCTGAATTGTGATTAGTCTTTAGTCCTTAGTCATTGGTCATTAGTCCTTAGTTGTTTATTTGGTCTTATAGATAGCAGGTATTTGGTCGCTAGAAGTTGCGAATACTCTCCTGGTTGCTGAGCGAGGAAGCCTCTATGATGACTGTTTGTCAGGGGTGCGATCGATTTCTTGGATCGGGAGTTGTTTGATGGTCGTCGCGGCCTCTCCTAGAGGATTGATACTTTGAGTATAACGAGTCTCGATCGCTATGAGTTTTGATTGGCGATCGCAACTCGTAGCATCATCGCAGTGTTTGGTATTTGGTGTCAGGGGCGA
>JAUBOH010000374.1:4417-6411 GCA_036700145.1 Microcoleus occultus BM001215366 | reverse complement strand
GTTAATTTTCGGGAAGCTAATTTATCTCAAAGTATCCTGAAAGAAGCTAAACTAGGTGAGGCGGATTTGAGCGGGGCGGATTTGACTAATGCTGACTTGAGCGGGGCTGACTTGAGTGGAGCTAAGCTGGGCGGGGCGAAATTGGCAGGAGCAAATCTGGCGGGGATTAAATTAATTCGCTCGGATTTGTACGGATGGGATTTTAACAGGTTTATGTTGATAGGAGCTAATTTGCGGTGGAGTAAATTTGCCGGAACTTGTTTTAAAGGAGCTAATTTGCGGGGGGCTAATTTAGAGAAAAATGATTTGAGAAATGCTGATTTTTCCGGTGCCGATTTGACTGAAGCTAACCTGTGCGATGCTGATTTTAATAAAGCTAATTTGAGCAATGCTAATCTGAGCGGTGCTGTTGCCAAAAGAGTAAATTTTCTGAAAGCAAATCTCACTGGGACTAATTTCAACGGGGCTAATTTGAGCGGTTCTATTATGAAAAAAGCTAACTTTGATAATCGGGGGATTTTTGAGAGAGCTAATTGTCAAGGATGTGAGTGGAATTAAAAATAGTTTTTATTTCTGTTTGTAGTAAGGACTTTAGTCCTTATTTGTCTATCAAAAACAAGCGGACTGAAGTCCTCACTACAAACTTAAGATGGGAAATTTTATGGATAAACTACAGCGCTGTTTTGTTTGTAAGGATAGTTTTCAAGAGCAACATTTTTTTTACCGGGGTTTGTGTTTGAAGTGCGGCGAACTTAATTATGCAAAACGCAACCAAACTGCTAATTTGCAGGGGTTATTTGCTTTGGTGACGGGAGCGAGGGTGAAAATTGGTTATGCTGTAACTTTGAGGTTGTTGAGGGCTGGTGCTGCTGTAATTGCTACTACTCGTTTTCCTCGGGATGCTGCTAGGAGATATGCGAAAGAAGCGGATTTTGCCCAGTGGTGCGATCGCCTGCACGTTTATGAGTTAGATTTGCGGTATATTGCGGGGGTTGAGCGATTTGCAGAACACGTCGTCTGCTGCTATCCACGAATTGACATTATTGTCAACAATGCTGCTCAAACAATTCGCCGCCCTCCGGCATTTTACCAGCATTTGATGGATTTTGAATCTCTGCCTTTGGAGGCTTTGCCTCCTGAGATTCAGCCGCTGTTGGCGCGATCCTCTTCGAGGGCTTCGCTAACGCACTTTTTGACTGACAATATTTCTGAGGATATCCCAAAGTCGATCGCAGACTCGGCTCCACATCGCCACAGTGAAATCCCCACGGTTTTTAAATTAGATCGAGAGCATCAACTATCACAGCCATCTGATTTTAGTTTGTTTCCGGCCGGAATGTACGATCGCGACGGACAGCAACTTGATTTGCGCCCTTTCAACAGTTGGCTGATGAAGGATGATGAGGTGAGCATTTTGGAAGTGTTGGAAGTTCACGTTATAAATGCGATCGCTCCTTTTGCGATTAACAGTCGGCTCAAAAAGCTGATGAGCAATTCTCCTGAAACTTGCAAATATATTGTCAACGTTTCTTCAAAAGAAGGGCAATTTAACAGCGACAAACCTTGGCGGCACCCGCATACAAACATGGCAAAAGCATCGCTGAACATGATGACTCGCACCTGCGCTTCAGAGTACGCCAAACACAAAATTTTTATGAATGCTGTCGATCCGGGATGGATCAGTTTTCAGCACCCTTACCCTCAAGTTGTAGCAATGCAGCAACGCGGCGTACAACCTCCCTTTGATGCTGTCGATGCAGCCGCCCGGATTTGCGATCCGATTTATTTCGGAGTAAATGAGGGACGCTATTTTTATGGGAAGTTATTTAAAGATTATGCTGAATCGCAGTGGTGATAAGTTGAAGGAAGAAGGAAGAAAGAAATATCCGTAGGGTGCGTCTGTTAGTAGAATTTCGATCGACATGAAAAATATCTTTCAGACGCACCGAAAAAGAATGGTGCGTCAGTTTTGAGATGGTGGGTGAGAAACGAGA
>JAUBOH010000374.1:0-4317 GCA_036700145.1 Microcoleus occultus BM001215366 | reverse complement strand
CCGAAAAAGAATGGTGCGTCAGTTTTGAGATGGTGGGTGAGAAACGAGAATAATCGTGACTGACGCACCCTACTTCGCTAATTCTTTGTCCTGTGAAAGAAGTCAAATAAAATAATGTATAATTAAACGTGGCAGTGTAGCTTAGTGGTAAAGCGATCGCCTCTTCAAGGCGAGAGACAACCGTTTGATTCGGTTCGCTGCCACCAGCAACGTAGTTTAAATGATAGAATTCCTTGGAGCATACCAGGAGATGCGGGTGCAAATCCCGCCGTTGCTATGATTTTTTTTGATAAATAAGAGGTAATGGGTAATATAGAAGTGATTCCCCGTTCCTTATTTGCTATTGTCCAATGACCAAAGTAATTATTTTTGATTTTGATGGTACTCTAGCAGATACGATCGATATTCTTCTGAGCATCACCAACCGTTTGTCAGCAGAATTCGGCTTTAAGTCTGCCACAAAAGAGGAACTCGCTCAACTGAGCAATTTAACTTCTTGGCAAATCCTGAAGTATTCTGGCATTTCTCTGTTCAAATTCCCGCTGCTAATTAGAAAGTTGAAAGCAGAGTTGCGGAGTGAAATTCCCAACATTCAATTATTTTCAGGAATTAAGGAAGTTTTGCTGGAGTTAAAAAAACTTGGCTTTCAACTGGGTATTATCACCTCTAATTCTACAGAAAATGTCGGTAATTTGCTGAAAAAAAACGGTTTAGAAGACACTTTCACGTTTATTTACTCAGGTTCAACTTTTGGCAAACATAAAGTTATTAACAGATGGCTAAAAACCGAGCATATAAATGCTGAAACAGTCGTTTATGTGGGAGATGAAATCCGAGATATAGACGCTGCTAAAAAAACAGGAATTAAGGTAATTGCTGTAGGTTGGGGTTTTAATTCTCCGGCAGCTTTGGCTGCACAAAATCCTGATTTTTTGATTGGACGCCCCCAGGAATTGATAGAGATTATGACTAATATGAGGTAATTGTCAACTTATGTAAACGAAAATTGCAAAAATTAAAGTAGTAAAAACTTTGTGTGCAAGCCGATTGAAAAAATTGATCGAGGCTGATATAAAGATGAAAGAAAAGACTTGCTCGATCGCTCAAAAAATAGGAACAGCCTTATGTCAGCCTTGGAAACTTTCTTGACTTTTAGCTTGGCTTCAGTTTTCGCGGTAGCTACTTTAGCAACTTGGTTGCGTTTTACCAATCCGCCTTCTGCTAAACGCAATTAGAGATTATAGACTCGGCGGTTGAAACCGCTACTGTACTTGCCTTTCGTCTGCCGAGGCGGACTCAAGAAAGAATAATTTGTTAGTCTCCTTCGCCCCGTTTCAGTGCTGCTAAAACTGCTTGCTGGCTAACTGCTTGGTAGATTTTGGCAAAATGCTGGTTTAGCGCGTCAGATGCGGGGGAGGATTTGCTAGCTGTTCCTTTTGCGTCGGTTGCGAGGGGAATTGGTCCTAAAATATCTAACACGGTTTCGCTGCTCGGTGGGGGTACAATTACTACTAGAGATGATTCTAGCTGCTGGTTGTATTCCCAAAAGCGATCGACATGAGGTACTTGAGAATTAGATTTGGGGGAATTTTCGCCGGAGTTGAGTTGGGAATTTTCCTCACCTTGCGTACTTCGTCTTTGGCGGAGTGCTGTCAATATTTGCTCTTTTGTTCTGCCGCGCAGTTGGAACAGTACGAAAGGGTCTTCGCCGAAGCGATCGCCCAATAAATAGTATACTGCACTGATGTGTTTGCAGGGGTTTTTGGGGTCGGGACAGCTACAGCGCGATCGAATATCTGACAAGCTTAACGGAAATAGGGTTTTGCCTGCTGCTGCAAATACATCTTCAATATTGTGCGGCATTTCTCCGGCTAATAGTTTGGCAGAAAAAACCGCTCTTTGCGACATATTTTCAATCACGTATTCCCAATCTTCATCGCTTAAGGTATCGAGTCCTAAAGAAACTTGATAGGGTTTGGGATCTGTTCCTTGAACTATGGCGATTACTTCTCGAGCGGGGAATTTAATGCTGAGAACTTTCCCTTCGCGCGCGTATTGCCAGCCGCGTTCCAAACGCTTTTTAAAGCGATAAGTATTGATTAAATCAAGCCATTGTTGCGTCCACCATTCTCTATCAATCATAGCTATTTTATATTTTGAACTTTAATTAGGTTTGTAGTAAGGACTTCAGTCCTTCTTGCAGGTTTGTAGTAAAGACTTCAGTCCTTCTTTCAGGTTTGTAGTGAGGACTTCAGTCCTTCTTTCTAGGCTTTTAACAGGTTTGTAGTGAGGACTTCAGTCCTTCTTTCTAGGCTGGTTTGTAGTGAGGACTTCAGTCCTTCTTTCTAGGCTTTTAACGGACTAAAGTCCGTACTACGAACCTTGTAGTGAAGAATTCAGTCCTTATTCTTCTTCACTTTCTATGATAGCATCGCGATCGAGAATTAGTAAATTCCGAAGTTGGTCTGTATCCAACTCAGTAATCCAGTTCTCGCCGGCACTAACTACTTGTTCGGCTAAAGCTTTTTTGCTTTCAATCATATCATGAATTTTTTCCTCTAATGTGCCAGTACACACAAATTTATGTACTTGCACGTTGCGAGTTTGACCGATGCGAAATACGCGGTCAGTTGCCTGATTTTCGACTGCGGGATTCCACCATCTATCGTAATGAAAAACATGGGTTGCTCGCGTTAAATTAAGACCAGTACCGCCTGCTTTCAAAGATAATATCATGATTGGCGGGCCTTGGGGGTCATGTTGGAAGCGATCGATCATTTCTTCCCGCTGCTGCTGCTTAATCCCGCCGTACAGAAACAAAATTTCTCGACCCAAATGCTGTTCTAGATGCGGTTTTAGGAGTTTTCCCCATTCCGCAAATTGAGTAAAAATCAAAGCCCGATCGCCCAGGGCGACAACCTCTTCCAACATTTCCAATAACCGCTGCAATTTTCCCGACTCCTGACTCTTAATTCCCAATTCTTTCGGGTTTTGTTTAGCCGTCAAAAGCGCCGGATGGTTGCAAAGCTGCTTCAGTTTGACCAACAAAGCCAGAATCATGCCTCGGCGCTGAATCCCTTCGGCTGATTCCAATTCAGATATTGACGTTTCGACTATTTGCTGATATAATGTCGCCTGCTCTGATGCCAGCCCGCAAAACACAGTCATTTCCTGTTTTTCCGGCAAATCTTGAATAATTGACTTGTCGGTTTTGAGGCGGCGGAGGATGAATGGCCGAACGAGCGATCGTAAACTCTGCAAAGATTCCCTGTCACCGTATTTCTCGATCGGAATTGCAAAGCGGCGCTGAAAGAAATTACGCGGGCCCAAATATCCCGGATTCAAAAACTCTAAAATAGACCACAATTCTTGCAGTCTATTTTCCACCGGAGTTCCCGTCAGCGCAATTTTAAAATATGCCTCGATTTCCCGTACTGTTTTCGACTGCTTCGACTCCGAGTTTTTAATATTTTGCGCTTCATCTAAAACCAATCCTTGCCATTTAATGCCTTGAATTTCCTTCGCATCGCGAAACACCAGCGCGTAACTAGTAATTATTAAATCCTTTCTCTTAATTGCAGCAGCAAATGCTTTGCCTTTAGCGCGTTTGTCTCCGTGGTGAACTAACACTTTCAGCGTCGGGCCGAACTTCTTGACTTCGCGCTCCCAATTACCCAGTACCGATGTCGGACAAACCAGCAATGTAGGCGCTTCCAAGGCATCTTTTTCTTGTAAATGCAGGAGGAAAGCGATTAGTTCGATCGACTTTCCCAAACCCATATCGTCCGCGAGACAAGCCCCCAAACCCCAGCGTTCTAAGAAAGCCAGCCAGCCAACTCCCAACGCTTGATAAGGCCGCAATTCTCCTCGGAAACTAGCCGGGGCGATCGCACTTACGGCCTCATTATTATTTAAAGTATTCAGCAATTCCTGAAGTTGACCAGTTGCTGCAAAATTCACTACCGGCAATTTCTCGATTGTCTGAGAATCGCCCGCAGCCAAACGCAAAGCATCTTCCAAAGAAAGAGTCATTTGCTCTTTGCGATTAGCAAAAAAAGTTTTAGCCGCCCTGACATCCGGCGCGCGCAACTCCACCCACTCGCCGTTAATTTCCACCAAAGGCGAATTCAACTCTACCAACCTGTCAAATTCCGCCTTAGAAATGCGCTGTCCGCCGATCGACAATTCCCACTTAAAATTTAACAGACTTTGCAATCCCAACCCCCCCTTAGCAAGGGGGGGCGATAGTTCTGAGTCTCCAGGGGCCAGAGATGGCAACAACACTCTATCCCCCCCCTTAGCAAGGGGGGGGCTGGG
>JAUBOH010000373.1:0-6421 GCA_036700145.1 Microcoleus occultus BM001215366 | reverse complement strand
GGGAGAGTCGATCGGTCAAATCAGCCCTTTACTCGGTTTCAATCTCAGATACGGATTTCCCTTTTTAAGCTTGCTGGGCATCGCAGCCGCAGCTACAGCAACTAAGTTAAAAACTCGAAATCGAGTTGTTGTGGCAGTTGTTTTAGCGAGCAGTATTTCGGGCATTATTAGCAGCACAATTTTTGATATTATTAAAAATGCTTCTTTTACCGGAAAAAGTATTGTTTGGGGGAGCGGGTTAATTGACCAGTTTAAATCTAATTTCGGGGAAGCCATCAAGATTGTGATGAAAATATTAGCTCCCAACTGGCAATATTTAGGAATATACCCGTTACTTTATATTGGATTGCTGCTGGGTTGGATTCTGTTTAAGCACAATCCTAGTTTTATCTGGTTAAAAAATCTACTCGCCAGCCTGAAAAAGTCCAGTTACATCATGATAATTTGTGTTTGTATAGCATTGATGGTAAGTGCTAGCTGGGTGGCGAGGGAAAAGGGAGATGTTGCTCGCGCCGAACTGTATCGCGGCATTTACGAGTATATTGATAAAAATACAGTTCCCAATGAAAGAATAGGCTTCTTTTTAAGTTCCCGCAGCTACCTGTTTTACGGGAGAAATTTGGACAGACAAGTTTTATATGTGCCGTTTAGAGCCGATCGACTTCCGGCATGGATCGACAACCTCCGTAAAAATAAAATTAGCACTGTGGGATTCGGGCCCCTGACTGAGACAGACGAATACACCAAACAAGCTTTATCTTGGCTGACAAGTGTCCAGGGCCCGCTAGAACCAGTTTTCGGAAAAGATTTTAATACTGAGTCGGTGCTGTATCGCTTGAAAAATTAAAATATATCAGTTATCATGAACCAAGCTAAAACTCTATTTTCAATTATTGTTCCGACTTACAATCGCCCCGATAAATTAGCGCTGTGTCTTCAGTCTTTTGTTGAGCTTGAATATCCGCGCGATAGCTTTCAAGTTATCGTCGTGAATGATAGCACCGAAATATCTCTAGAATCAACTGTTTTTCCCTTTCAAAACCAGCTAAATCTCAGACTTTTAACACAACAGAATTCAGGGCCAGCAATAGCAAGAAATACTGGCTCTTTTGCAGCCACAGGCAAATTTTTAGTATTTACAGACGATGACTGTACTGTTGCCACAGACTGGCTGCAAACTCTAGAAACTAGATTTGCCAAAACACCTGACTGCTTAATCGGAGGTCGAATTATTAACGCACTTCCTGATAACATATATTCTACGGCCAGCCAGCAATTGATCGATTACCTTTACAGTTACTATAATGCTATTCCCGATCGCGCAAAATATTTCACTTCCAACAATTTTGCCCTTCCGGCTGACTCATTCCAAAAAATCGGCGGCTTTGGCAGTTTTTCCTTCGCTGGAGAAGATCGGGAATTTTGCCATCGGTGGCTCAATTCCGGCTATGGCGCGGTTTACGCTCCCGAAGTTATAGTCTATCATGCCCACAAACTGACACTGCACAAATTTTGGCAACAGCAATTCAATTACGGTAAAGGTGCTTTTTTGTTTCAGCAAGTTACTTCTAAAAGTGTGGCTAAGGGAAAACTGCAACATCCGTCATTTTATCTCAATTTGCTAACTTATCCATTAGTTCACACACCGGGTATTCAAAAGCTATTAATCGCAGGATTGTTTTTGGTTTCGCAGGCGGCGATTGCAGCGGGATTGTTATGGGAAAAAAATAATTCTGCTGAGAAATAGAGTTTTATCGATGAACCGCAGAGGGATCTGTTGGCGCAGAAAGAAAAGTGATACAGATACATTGTAAGCTAGCCTGTTTAGGGACACGGCACGGCGCAAGCAGGACACTCAAGATGCCGTTTCCCTACGATTATTTTGGGTAGGGAAACGGCATCTTGAGTGTCCTCCTTTGCTCGGACGAAAGTTTCTGTAGGATCGGTTTCAACCGCCGAGTTTTATTTACGATTACATAAATCCGTGTTCTGCTAAAAATTCTGGTGTAATTGTTCCCAAACTGTTGATTGCGGGGGTTTCTTCCCAGGGTTCGGGATGCGCTTTCCGGTCGCTGCGGAGAAATTTTGCTACGTATTTGCCGAGAATATCTGCTTCTAAATTAACTAAACTTCCAGGCTGCAAATAGCTGAGGTTTGTCTCGGAAAAACTGTGGGGAATTACGGCAATTTCAAACCAGTTTCCGTCTGCATCACAATCTGCCACGGTTAAGCTGATGCCGTTGACGGCGATGCTGCCTTTGGGAACAATGTAAGGTGCGATTTGACGCTGCCATGCCGAATGGTATGCTGCTGGGGCTGCAAACCGCATCTCCCAAGCGTTGGCGGTTTGGGTTGATGTCGCTAAAGCGCCGATCGAATCTACGTGCCCTGTCACGAAATGTCCGCCCAATTTGCTACCGGCACGCAAGGAGGTTTCTAGGTTCACCCAAGCATCGGGGAATGAGCCCAGAGTGCTGCGGCGCAAAGTTTCCGGGGAAGCGATCGCCACAAAACCCTGGGGCAGAACTTCTACGACTGTCAAACAGATTCCATCCACGGCTACGCTATCGCCAATGGCTAAATCTTGTAAAATCTGATAGGAGTTGTTTGAGGTGCAGGAAATTTGGAAGTAATCGTTGCCTAGCGACTTCAGCTTTCCGAGAGATTGAATCAGTCCTGTAAACATAAGTATTTTTCCGTAGTCGATCGCCTATTTACATCAAACCACAGTCACAAACCAGACGCAGGAGCTTTTGCCATTCTTCTACCCCCTTTGTCAATCGAAAATCTAAAATCTAAAATCGACAGTCCCCGATCGGTTGCAGATTCAGGCGAAGATCGAGTCATACTGGATTTAGGTCATCTTTATGTCCAAATTCTCTACCGCCTTGCAGTTTCTTAATTCTATGAGGCCGATCGAATGATTGAAATGAAAGTCGCTGGAATTGCCTTAGATGCAGCCACGCGCAGCCCTATTGTCCTGTTGAGAGACGCTACTGAGCGGCGCGCTTTGCCTATTTATATTGGTCAGGAGCAGGCAAAGGCTATTATTAGCGCTCTGGAAGGCCACAAGCCTCCTCGACCTTTAACTCACGATCTGATGGTCAATTTCCTAGAGGCCTGGAATCTTACCTTGGAGCGCATAATTATTCACTCGCTGCAAGATAACACGTTCTATGCCGTGCTGATCGTCCGTCAGGGAGAAGTTAAAAAAGAGATCGATGCTCGACCAAGCGACGCGATCGCCCTGGCCATACGCACGAACAGCCCGATCTGGGTGATGGAAGAAGTCGTCGCCGATGCTTCGATACCGGTCGATCGAGATGCTGATGAAGCCGAACGCCGGGCCTTCCGGGAATTTATCTCAAACCTCCGTCCAGAGGATTTGATCAAAAGAAGCGGCTTGGGCCAGGGCGAAACTTCGTCGTAACATTTATGCGCTATCGACGGTTTGGCAAAACTAACTTGCACCTGTCCGTATTTTCCTTGGGAACCATGCGCTATTTGGCTTCTGAGGAAATTGCTGGGCAGACTGTACGGCAGGCTGTGTCTCTGGGAATCAATCACCTGGAAACGGCCGCGGGTTACGGTTGCAGCGAGGAATATCTCGGCGCGGCCCTCCAATCGGCTGGGTTGTCTGTCGATCGATCGCGCCTCTACGTCACCACGAAAATCTGCCCGACGGAGGATGCTGCTGCAATGGAACGCTGCATCGACGCATCTCTCAAACGCCTGAATTTAGACTATATCGACTGTCTGGCAATTCACGGTTTGAATACTTGGGAACATTTGGCGATGGTGCGATCGCCAACAGGCTGCATGGAAGCTGTACGTAAAGCCCTGGGCGATGGGATCATTCGGCACGTCGGCTTTTCGACTCACGGGCCTCTGGATCTGATTTTGGCTGCAATAAATACAGATTTGTTTGAATTTGTCAACCTGCATTATTACTATTTTTTTCAGCGCAACGCCCCGGCAATTCAACTAGCCAAGCAAAAAGATATGGGCGTTTTCATCATTTCCCCGGCAGACAAAGGAGGGCAACTCTACACGCCGCCGGAAACACTCGTACAATTGTGCTTGCCGAGTTCGCCCTTGGAGCTTAACTATCGGTTTTTACTTAGCGATACTAGGATTGGGACTCTCAGTGTGGGGGCTGCAAATCCGACAGAATTAGAGCAACCCCTGAAATATGCCGATCGCGACTTTCCCCTCACCAACGCCGAAATCGCTCAGTTCGCGAGGCTAGAATCGGTTATTGCCGATCGTTTGGCAACCGACAAATGCAGCCAGTGCTATGCTTGTTTACCTTGCCCGGAAAACATCAACATTCCCGAAATATTGCGACTCCGCAATCTCGCCGTCGGGTGCGACATGACTGACTTTGGCAAATACCGCTATGCCATGTTTGAAAATGCCGGACACTGGTTTCCCGGTAGCAAAGGCAACCGCTGCAACGATTGTGGCGATTGTTTGCCCCGGTGTCCCGAAGAGTTAGACATCCCAACCTTGCTCAAAGATGCTCACCAGCGACTGGGCGGCAAAGCAGGCAGGCGGTTGTGGGATTGAAAACAAGGTGAAGCAGCCAAAAGGGCTACCCGTGCGTATCTAAGTGCTGCAATAATTACGTTAAGCTTTATTTTAAGTAAATGTACGATACAGTCGATCGAAAAACTACCTACTTTGGCGACTGTCTGCAGGCCTTGGTGTCAACTTAACGTCTGATCTGGTACCTGTCTACTGTTTGAGTTCATAGTCTTCCCGATCACCCTGGCACCCCCCTTAAGAAGGGGGGGACAAGAGCGTCAAAGTCCCCCTTCTTAAGGGGGATTTAGGGGGATCGAGACTCGGCTATCAACGAGAGATACAAAAGGTTTTAGTCTTAAGTTGACACCAATATCCCCTGTCTGCTCAGAACAAACTTTAAATAGCGGCCGACATAAGTGAAAACAACTAAATAAAAAAGTCGGGTTTAACAGCCAGAAAGCAGTTTATATGAAAATATCCCAGTCATTTTATTGCTTTGTTGGGTTCGGCGAGAGCGCACCATTTTATGATGAGCGATCAACCGAACTAAATCTAAAATCTAACATCTAACATCTAAAATTGATGGTTCCAGATTCATTTGTCGCGTGTCATCTACAACCGATTCAGCATCTACTACTATGGCTCAAACTCAGTTAAACGATAGCCAGCTAAATTGTCCGCCGCCCTGTAAAGCTGAGACTTCGGAAAGATTTACAGCAGTTGTCGGGCAGTGCACATACAACTTATTGGTCACCAGAAAACAGCTAATTGGACTGGTAGCTTTACAAACAATCTTGCCAGTGGGATTAACAGCAGCAGCACTTTGGCTAACATCGGTAGTTGGCAGCCACCAATTGCAAAATCAAGCTAAATCAGAATTGAGCCTTAGTGAAATTAACTACAATCTCAAACTCGATCGCGCCGCCGACCGTTTGCAAAACTCCTCTGACAGCAAAACGATCGCCCAAACAGCATTAGCTTACAACAGCGGGAATAATATATCAAGTTTGCGAAAATCTGTCAAGCAAATTATGGAAAGTTATGTCAAAACAGGAGCAATACACAGTGCAGCTTTAGTGGGGAAAGATGGGAAGATAATTGTTAGCGTTAATCTCAACCAGGAGAAACAAAGTTTTAATCCTCGCAACCTCGCCTATCAAGTATTAGCAAAAAAAGAGCCAATTACGGTCAACAAAAATATCACTAAATCGGAAAATCAGAAACAATTGTCAACTTTGCAACCGGAATTGAGCGAACGTGTCCTCGTGAATTACGCAGAAATTCCCGTAAAAAGTGCCAAAAACCAGACTGTTATTGCTGCTTTATTTCTGGGAACAAATCTGAGCAAAATCCCGATGGTTGCCAGTAGCGAAAAAGTCAATTCACTCGGATTTTACGCAATTTATGCACCACTTAATGAGGGCAAATATGTCTTGGTAAGTGGACAAAGTGTTACGAAAAATCAACTGTTGCCCGACTTACAGTGGATGGACAGATCGCTACTGATCTCTGCACGCGCCGCCGATGGCAAACCAATTGCTCAGCAAATAAAAATAGCGAATCAGATTTATACAGTAGCAGCAAAATCTCTGAATAATTTAGCCGGAAAACCCGCAGTAATTTTAGTCCGGGGCATCCCAAAAACCTCGATCGAAACTTGGTGGGGCAACAATTGGCTGCTGCTGGCACTGTCGGCGACTGTCGCCGTCCACCTCGCCTTAGCCGTTGCAGTCGCCCGCCGGATTGCCAAACCCGCTAACTCAGATGTATCAACAGCAGACGAGAATTGGGCATCTAATTCCACCGCCGAACCGCAGCAGCTATCCCGTTCGTTCGTTGGCGTTAGCGAAGCGATCCGAAGGAAAGCCCGCCCCTACGGGGGCTACGCCAACGA
>JAUBOH010000372.1:0-6432 GCA_036700145.1 Microcoleus occultus BM001215366 | reverse complement strand
CACCCCGGTTGCCGCTCCCGCCCCAGCCCTCCCGCCCCAGGCTGCAAAAGTACAAATTTCAGGGATAGCCAGTACCTTTGCTCAAGTTAACGACTTTATGCTGCTAGTCCAGCGCTCTCCTTTCTTCCTCAACACCGATACCAGACTGGTAGCGGCCACATTAAAAAACAACCCCACACAATTACAAGTGCGTAACCCAAACGCAGCAGCAGCAGAACTTCCCAAACTGCGGCCGATAGTGGAATATAAAATTGAAACGACGCTCAGCCCGACAGGGGCCTCCGAGTTGCTCCCCGAGTTGCGGAGCAAGCAAGCAGACGGGCTAGCAATACGGATAGAAACACTTCAAGAAAAAGGAGTGCTAGAACCACAAAAACCAGAGGTGAAAAAACCATGACAGCAGCAAACGAGTTTATTCCCAGCGGCGGACAAGCAGAAGAAGCAGGGACTCAGGAAATATTCGGCATTAAGCTGACACCCCAAGTTCAAGCAATCGGCATCGCAGTTCTAGGGCTCGGAATTGCCGGCTACCTCGTCTCCCAGTTCGTACTGCCAGAATTCCAAAAAGGGAGCGAATTCAAGCAAAAAATTACCGAAAGCAAGCAAACGCAACTGCAATTGCAAGCTCAAATTCAAAAAAAGGCAGAAGCAGAAGCAAAGCAAGAAGAAGCAAAACAGCGCCGGGCCGGCGTGACGACAATGTTTGCCAGCGATGCGAGCGCTACCACGCTGCTGCTTGACATGACCCAACTGGTTAATAGAATCAACGCGGGCGTGCAAGGAGACGATCTCAAGGCTAAAATTACCAAATTTGAGCCGGATATCCCGCTTGCTGCTGCACCCCCCGCGCCGGGAGCTCCAGACCCTGATATTCTGGCGGATACCTCCTTCGGCCCATCCCTGGCTGGCAAGCTCAGACGCAAAAAATTTAAGGTAGAGTTTGAAGGCAATTTCGCTCAAACCCGCAATTTTATGCGTAACTTGGAGTTGATGCAGTCGCTATTGGTAGTGAGGAATTTGAAATCTGAATTGCTATCGTCAACTCAAGCAATAGAAGTCGATTTCTTGAAAGGGAAAATAGTCCCTGTGGAGCAGCCGCAAACTAAAATTAAAACGGCTTTTGACTTGCACGCGCTGCTGCCGTTAAAGCAAGAAGAAAAACTGCCAAGTCCCGCTCCGAGTCCTGGTGCTAAATAGGGGTAGTTGGGCGGATATTAGCTATTGTTTGAAAGTCGCTTTTTCAGGAGGAGGTAGAAGGTAGAAGAGAGAAGGTTGAATCAAAAAAAATATTATGAATGCCAGAAAAAAAGTTTTTAGATGGCAATCTAAGATTAGAGTTTCTGCCGAATTTCTTCTAAATTATCCCTTCAAAAAAGGCTCGAAGCGAAAATTTTTCAGTCGGTTTAGCAGCAAGCGACAAAAGACTGCTAACAACAAATAAATAACAAAGTGTAGTTGAGGAGAGAACGTGAAACAGCATCTACGGTTAAGTGGAGGACTTTTGGGCAGCGTTGCCGCAGTTCTCGTAGCGCAAGCGCCGGTCTCGGCCGCGCCGACCCAAGTCACAGGAGTGCAAGTAAGTCAAGCCAATAATGGCGTAAATATTGTGCTGGCTACCGAAAAGGGCGATCGCCCGCAAGTGATCGCCATCAATAGCGGCAATACCTACCAAGCCACAATCATCAACACCCAGCTCCGGTTAGCCCAAGGCAATAGCTTCCGGCAAGATAACCCCGCTCCGGGCATTTCCTCGGTACAAGTCAGCCAGGTAGACGCTAACAGCATCCGCGTGGTAGTGGCAGGCACCAACGGAGTTCCCAACGGACAAATTGTTCCGGGACAAGGGCAAAGCATCGTCCTCAGCGTTGCCGGAGTTGGCGGTACAGCACAGTCTAATGTGCAGTCGAACCAAGCCCAAGCAGCGCCCCCGCCGCCTCCGGGACTGCCGCTGAGCCAAACGCAAAATGCTCCCCGGCCGGCTCCCCAAATCCGCACGTCGCAAACCCCAGGCGTGCTGCTGCCAAATCCCGAAGTTTCGATTACTAGGAACGATCGCCCGCCCCTCCCCAGCGAAATTCAATCCCAAACCAATCAAGCTCCGCCTTTCCAGTCGCGAGCCGTGCCGCCGCCCTTGGGAGATATCTCTGTATCTAACATCGCGCCTGCTGCGGGAAATATTGAACTGAGTTCGGGAGAACGTATCCCCCGCTTGGTGCTGCGGGATGCCCCAGTCCGGGACGTTTTAGCTCTGCTGGCGCGGGCTGCGGGATTGAACATTGCTTTTACAGGCGGTGGGGCCCCCGGTCAACCGGGCCAAGCAGCTCCGGCGCCGGGAGCGGCAGGTGCCGATGAAGGGCCGAAGATTTCCTTGGACATCGAAAATGAGTCGGTGCAAGATGTTTTTAACTACGTGCTGCGGATCAGCGGACTGCAAGCGAACCGCGTCGGGCGGACGATTTTTGTCGGGTCTAATTTGCCGATCGACTCCCGCAATATTATCGTTCGGACTCTGCGACTCAATCAAGTTCGATCTACGGATGCAGCTAACTTTTTGAGCGCTCAAGGTGCGGAAACTCAACTGCCGATTACTCGCGTGACTATTCAAACCGTGGGCCAGGGAAATGCGGCGCGGGATGTGGAAATTAGGGAACCGGACATTAAGGCGATCGGCGCTAGGGACGGCAATGGGCCACTGTTGTTGAGGGGACTGTCGGTGCTGGCGGATTCTCGGCTCAATTCGATCACTTTGGTGGGAGACCCGCGCAAGGTTGATATCGCCGTAGCTTTCTTGACGCAGCTAGATTTGCGCCGCCGTCAAGTGGCTGTCAACGTCAAGGTGATCGATATCAACTTGGCCGGAAATAACGTAAGTAACAGCAGTTTCTCTTTCGGAATTAATAACAATTTCTTCGTCAATGACGACGGGGTGGCAAGTCTCAATTTTGGTGGCTTGAGGCCGGCTACCGGAGCTGATGTCAACAATGCAAACCGATTGAGTCCGCCGATCGTCAATAACCCCTTAGCCAGCCCGAATAATCTTTTCTACGATCCGAACGGCAGACTAATTAACGTGCCGCTGACAGCTCCCGGCGGCGGTTTGTTCGTCCAGCCGACAGCCGGAATTAGTAATGACCCGACGCGAGTTGGGGTTAGCAATTACGAGATATTTCAGAGAGACTTAACCACTGGAGCGCTGCAATCTTTTGGAAGTGCGACTTTCAGCCTGTTCCCGCTGTTGCAGTATCCGAGGAGGTTTTTGTCGGCGTTGCGGGCAACTATTACCAGCAACAATGGCAAAATCCTGACAGATCCGACTCTAGTGGTTCAAGAGGGGGAAACGGCGAATGTGAATATTACTGATGAGGTGATTGCTAACATCACACAGCAAACCCAGACCACCGGAAATACAAGTACCACAACAACGACGGCCGTCAAAGACAGGGCGGGTTTGCAGTTGGGGGTGGCGATCGACCGAGTTGACGATAATGGTTTTGTCTCTCTGCGGGTGAACCCGATTATCAGGACACCAGCCAGGACTCAAGACCTTTCGACTGGCGGGAACATCAATACTATCGCTCTGCTGGGCGAGCGATCTTTGCAATCCGGGCTAATTCGCCTGCGGGACGGTCAGACTTTGATTGTGTCGGGGATTATCCGGGACGAAGAACGGATTGCAGCGAAAAAGATTCCGATTTTGGGAGATTTGCCGATTATCGGTTCGCTGTTCAGGAGCACTGATAAGACGAACCAGCGGGCGGAGTTGATTGTATTGCTGACTCCGCAGATTTTGGATGATAGCGATCGATCGAACTTTGGCTACCAAAACAACATCAGTCCCGACGCGCGCCAACTGTTGCAGCGGAGTCAGCCCGTTCAACCGAGGCAGTAGTCTGTTGACGGTTGACGGTTGACGGTTGACGGTTGGCAGTTGGCAGTTGGCAGTTGGCAGTCCGACAGTCCGACAGTCCGGCAGTTGGCCAGTCCGGCAGTCCGGCAGTCCGGCAGTCCGGCAGTCCGGCAGTCCGGCAGTCCGGCAGGGGTTGAAACCCCTGCCTCAAAGCGAAAGTCCTCTAAAGAGGACTAAAGAACTCATTAGTCCGACAGTCCGACAGGGGTTGAAACCCCTGTCTCATAGCGAAAGTCCTCTAAAGAGGACTAAAGAACTCATGAGCCCTCTGCAAAAAAAACTATAAATGACTCTTTCAGTCGTCTTCAGACGACTTCAGCTATGAGACAGGGGTTTCAACCCCTGGCGGCCTTCGGGAGCATGAAACAGCCCTGCCACACGGGCGGAAAAAAAGAGGAAGAAGGAAAAAACTTTTCCTTTAGCCCTTGACAAATGACATTTTATTCCTTCTATTTCTGCTTTTTCCCTCATTTCAAATCCACTCCCGGCGAGAAACCTTCTCTCTGAGGTGGTATTTTTTTACCTAAATTTTGCGATTAATTCAAAAAAATGTCTAAATCCATATAAATTAAAGGTTCCACCGATCCATAAGGGTCGGCAAGACTTTAGAATAATGCAGTGAAAATTAGATGCTGTGGGGTTTTCAGCAATTAGCAACAAAAATTCCTTTTCTCACCAATTACCCTAGGGTAATTGGTATTCAGCAGGAGTTCTTAAATTGGGGAAGCGGACAGGAGCGATCGGGAACTACCCAAATCTCCTAACCTCAGCCTCAATGCAGTTGATAACTCACAGCTAATAGTTGAACGGAGTCTGTGTAACGTGTTTTGCAAACCCAGAAGGAGTGTGCAATGAATAAAGGTGAATTGGTTGATGCAGTGGCGGAAAAGGCTAGCGTGACGAAAAAACAGGCAGATGCTGTTTTGAGTGCAGCCTTGGAATCGATCATGGAAGCTGTCTCCGAAGGCGACAAAGTGACGCTGGTTGGTTTTGGCTCGTTCGAGTCGCGGGAACGCAAGGCCCGGGAGGGTCGCAATCCCAAAACTGGCGACAAGATGGAAATTCCGGCAACCCGAGTTCCTGCATTTTCCGCAGGGAAGTTGTTCAAGGACAGAGTTGCACCGCCGAAAGAACCCAAAGAATAGGTGAACTGAGTCTTGACTAGACCTGTGCACGGTGGGAACTTAGCTTGGGCAGCCACACTGGCGGGCTGCCCTGCTGCTGCTATTCTCGATTTTTCTGCGAGTATCAGTCCTTTGGGCCCTCCTGAGTCGGCTCTAGATGCAATTCGATCGCACCTAAGCAGTCTGACAGCTTACCCAGACCCGGATTATGGAGAGCTGAGGGCTGCTTTGGGTGAGGCTTTGAATGTTGACCCGGATTGGATTTTGCCGGGGAATGGTTCGGCGGAATTGTTGACTTGGGCGGCTCTTGATTTGTCGAAGCTGGAGGCGACTTATTTGGTTACTCCGGCTTTTGGCGATTACTCGCGGGCTCTTTTGGCTTTCGGCGCGCGGGTGCTGGATTGTCCTTTGGATCTGAAATCGTTGGAGGCTGGGACAGGAAACGGATTAGTAACGGATGATTTGTCGGTTTCTAACCGTTCCTTTGTCTCCCCTGCTTTGTCTCTCCCGGTTCCTCTGGTTGATGCCGATCGAGGTTTGCTACTGAACAACCCGCACAATCCTACGGGTTTGCTGTTCGGTAGGGAGGCGATACGGCCTTATTTAGAACACCAGCCTCTGGTGGTGGTGGATGAGGCTTTTATGGACTTTCTACCGCCGTCTGAGCGTCCAAGTTTGATTGATGCTGTTGAGGAGTTTCCGAATTTGGTGATTTTACGATCGCTCACTAAATTCTATTCTCTGCCGGGACTGCGGATGGGATGTGCGATCGGCCATCCCGATATCCTGGGCCGCTGGCAGTTGCAGCGCGATCCTTGGCCTGTGAATACTTTGGCCGCTGCGGCTGCTGCTGCTGTGGTGCGAGATACTGTTTTTGAGCAACAAACCTGGGATTGGCTACCTGTGGCTCGCCAAGAGCTGTTTGAGGGTTTGGCTAATTTACCGGGTTTGCGGCCGTTTCCTGGTGCGGCTAATTTCTTGTTAGTTGAGTCGTCAATCTCGGTTTCTCTGATTCAAAAAAGTCTTTTGGAACGTCACCGGATTTTGATTCGCGATTGCTTGAGTTTTCCTGAGTTGGGCGATCGGTTTTTCCGAGTAGCCGTGCGCGCGAGGGCGGACAATCTGCGGCTGATTGCTGGACTTAAAGAAGTCATTAGTCAGTTGACAGTTGACAGTTGACTGTTGACGGTTAACTAATATCAATTCCGGCTACACTCAGACATGATAGAGGAGACGGCAGTGCCGTTTCCCTACACCAGATTAATTGTAGGGACACTCCAAAAGCCGTCTCCTGATTTCGGATATTAATTCCGATGCTACCGGATTTGATATAACAACTAATACCAATTTTAAAAAAGAATCCAACAGTATTCTTGTCCCCCCCGCAATGCAGCGGGGGGG
>JAUBOH010000371.1:0-6520 GCA_036700145.1 Microcoleus occultus BM001215366 | reverse complement strand
ACCTTTATGAAGTACATCCCGATCGATAGATACCCGTAGGGACACGGCAATGCCGTGTCCCTACTGCTCTTCATAAACCAGGGATACGCTATATGCTGTTGGTAAGGCTAGAATGAAAGTAAAGCCAAAAAACAGCCTATTTTATTCGCGCTCTCGTCTTTCATCTTTCCTGTTGACAAATACTGCTCTTCACCTCCTGAAAACATGAGTTTACTAATCGAAACAACAGGTACTCCCATTAACGGCTACGCTCCCGATTTTGAACTGCCGGGAGTTGATGCAGATGTGCACCACTTAGCTCGATATTTGGAAAAATATCGGGCGATCGCGGTGATATTTATGTGCAATCATTGTCCTTACGTGCAGTTGTATCTCGATCGCCTGAAAGAACTTCAAGCAGAGTTTCAAGATCGAAATGTTACTTTAATCGGGATTAATGCTAACGATGCAAACCAGTATCCCGACGACAGTTTTGAAAACATGAAAATTTTTGCAGCCAACAATCAACTCAACTTCCCGTACATCCGAGATGTTGCTCAAGATGTGGCCGAAAGTTTTGGGGCTTCTAAAACGCCGGAGGTTTTTTTGTTAGACCGAGACGGCCGATTGCGCTATAAAGGTTTAATTGACGACAACGCCGACGATCGCACAGCCGTACAGGTGTCTTATCTACGGAGCGCGATCGACCAATTGCTCAATAACGAACCAGTAGAGCCTTCTACTACAGAGGCGATCGGCTGTTCTATCAAATGGCGAGAATAGTCATCAGTCATTAGTCATTAATCATTAGTCATTAGTCAGCAGTCATCAGTCATTAGAGGATGATAATCCTGGACAAACAGACTCTATTTGTAGGGTGCGAAGTCCGCACCTTACTACTACCGAGAATGTCAAACGCCCTGCGGGAAATCAGAACATAACCCTGTGGAAAGAAAACGCATCTTTAACTTGATTATAGTAGCCATCGCGGCGCTAGGACTGCTGATTAGTTGGAGCTTATTTCATCCAGTCGCGGCGCAGCAGCGAACGTCTTTAACTGTATCTGCTGCTATCAGTCTGTCGCAAGCTTTAGGGGAAATCAAGACTGTTTATCAAAGCAGCAATCCCAATGTTACTGTTACTTATAATTTTGGTGCTTCCGGTGCTCTAGAGCAGCAAATTCAGCAAGGAGCGCCAGTAGATGTATTCTTCAGCGCCGCTACCAAACAAATGGATGCTTTACAGCAAGCTAATTTGCTCCTTAACGAGACGCGCCGCAATTTGCTGACAAATCGCCTGGTTTTGATTACTCCCAAAAACGGCGTTGCTGTGAGCGATTTTAAACAGTTGACAGATGCGAAAATTAAGAAAATTGCGATCGGCGAACCAAAAAGCGTACCTGTGGGACAATACGCTCAAGAAATGCTAACTAAACTTGGATTGTGGCCGCAACTCCAGCCAAAATTAGTGTTAGGAAATAACGTCCGCCAAGTGCTGACATTTGTCGAAAGCGGTAACGTTGATGCTGGTATAGTTTACACGACTGACGCCAAAGCATCCGACAAAGTAACTGTGCGCGTCACGGCTGCCGAAAATTTGCACTCGCCCATTGTTTATCCCCTAGCAGTTATCGGAAACAGCCGCAATCCCGCTGCTGCTAAAGCATTTGTTGATTTCTTGGCGGGCGATCGGGCTAAAATAGTATTTCAGAAATACGGATTTGGGATAGCTCGTTAATTAGTCGTAAAAATTCTAGATATTCAGAAACCTTTCTTTTCTTTACTTCTCTTCCTTCGCGTCTTCGCGGTTCGTTAAAAAAAATCTCATTCACAAATCATTTAAAACTACCTATAATTCATCCAAAATATGGAATTTGACCTATCTCCATTATGGATATCTCTAAAATCATCTGCAATCGCGACATTTGTTACCTTCTTTCTGGGAATAGCCGCCGCCCGGTGGATGCTTTCAACTCGCATTAAATGCAAACCATTGATTGAAGGCATTTTGATTTCTCCCTTAATTTTGCCACCGACAGTAGTCGGATTTTTGCTGCTGCTGCTGTTTGGGAGAAATGGGGCGATCGGTCAATTTTTGCTACAATTCGACTTAACTATAATTTTCACTTGGCAAGCCGCCGCCATTACTGCCACAGTTGTCTCATTTCCTCTCATGTACAAAACTGCTTTGGGAGCTTTTGAGCAAATTGATGCCAATCTTCTCAATGCAGCTCGAACTTTGGGAGCATCGGAGTGGCAAGTGTTTTGGCGCATTATGCTACCGCTAGCATGGCCGGGAATTTTAGCCGGAACTATTCTGGCATTTGCTCGCGCTTTGGGTGAATTTGGGGCGACGTTGATGTTAGCTGGAAATATTCCTGGACAAACTCAAACTATCCCGATGGCAATTTATTTTGCTGTGGAAGCTGGGGATATGAAGCAAGCTGCTATTTGGGTTTTGATTATTCTCAGTCTTTCTTTGAGCGTGCTAACTGTTGTTAATTATTGGACGGATTTACAGAGGACTTCGCATCAACCAAATCCTAACTATAAACTGCAATCTAATATTCCTAAAACCGCGTCTTATCTTACCACAAAAAACCTCAAAAAACAACCGGAAAGCGGACTTTTTTTAAACATCTTCAAACCTCTTTCCGGCTTTGCTTTGGATGTCGGCTTTGAGATCGGCCCGGAAGTGCTGGGAATTTTGGGGGCGTCTGGTTCTGGCAAGAGTATGACTCTGCGCTGTATCGCTGGTTTGGAAACTCCAACTAGCGGTAAGATTGCCGTCAACGGTAAGGTATTATTTGACTCTACACAGGGCATTAACGTACCTTCTAAAGACCGTCGCATCGGTTTTTTGTTTCAAAACTACGCTTTGTTTCCTCACTTGACTGTGGCTGAAAATATTGCTTTTGGTTTGCAGCATTTATCGGAAGGTGAGCAAAAACTTCGAGTCAAAGAACAGCTAATTTCGGTGCAAATGTCGGGACTGGAAAACCGCTACCCGCACGAACTTTCGGGAGGCCAGCAGCAGCGGGTGGCAATGGCTCGGGCGATCGCCCCGAATCCCGATTTGCTGCTGTTAGATGAACCGTTTTCTGCTTTGGACACTCACTTGCGGAGTCAACTGGAACGGGAGTTAATGCAGACTCTGGCTAATTATCGGGGAATTACTTTGTTTGTCAGTCACAATTTAGAGGAAGTTTACCGGGTGTGCAAAAATCTGTTGGTGTTGGCCGAGGGAAGGGCGATCGCCTTTGATACCAAGGAGCATATTTTCGATCGCCCTCGTAACTTCACCGTCGCCCAGTTGACGGGCTGTAAGAACTTCTCAGAAGCAGGAGCGATCGCGGAAACTGTTATAGAGGCGATCGACTGGGGCTGCAATCTGACTGTAGTCGAACCGATTCCCAAATCCTTAGTTTCTGTGGGAATTCGGGCTCATCAACTGATTTTTGTTAGCGGGTGCGATCGCCAAAATACTTTTGCTTGTTGGATCGCCTCGATTGTGGAAACTCCGCACCGGGTGACACTATATCTCAAATTGCACTCGCCTCCCCATGATTCCCAAGATTATCACTTGCAAGCCGAAGTCTTCAAGGAAAAGTGGAGGGCGATGAAGGACAATCCTTTTCCCTGGTATGTTCATTTTGAGCCAATTAGGTTAATATTAATGGAAGCCTGAGTTAACGCGCAATATACAGTCAACAGTTAACAGTCAACCGTCAACAGTTAACAGTTAACAGTTAACAGTCAACAGTCAACAGTCAACAATTAACAGCATTAAACCATGACTGACAAAGTTCAAAAAACCGACGCCGAGTGGCAAAAGCAACTAACGCCGGAACAGTTCAAAGTTACCCGAAAAAAGGGAACCGAAAGAGCTTTCTCTGGCGAGTATCACGACAGCAAAAAGCCAGGAACTTATAAGTGCATTTGCTGCGGTACGGAGCTATTTAAATCTGAAACCAAGTACGATTCCGGTACTGGTTGGCCGAGTTTTTATGCTCCCATTAATGAAGAAAATGTCAAGTGCGAGGCGGATAACGCCTTGTTCATGCGCCGCACCGAGGTACTGTGCGCTGTTTGCGATTCTCATCTCGGTCACGTATTCAATGACGGGCCAAGACCCACGGGTCAGCGTTACTGCATGAATTCTGCGTCGCTTGATTTTGTTCCCAAGGATTGAGTCTTTTAGGGGTGGGCTACGAGAACCCACCCACAAAAAATTAATTCTATTGTGGAACAAGTCCGAAAGTCGGTTCGGCTAGCCGCCCGCGCCGCAACAAACAAATTCTCTTGCAGCACAAGTAAGATAACTGTTCTGGGCAATTGATGTTCAAAATGCACCTGTACTGGTATCTTATGGTGGAGGCAAAAAGAGTAAAAAAATAGTGGCGGCATGGGGATGGTATATCAGCGAGTTTTGCTGAAGCTCAGCGGTGAAGCGCTGATGGGTGGATTGGGCTACGGGATCGATCCGGTAGTCGTTGGGTCGATCGCCCAGGAAGTGGCCAAAGTCGTGTCCCAAGGCATTCAAATTGCGATCGTTGTCGGCGGCGGCAACATTTTTCGCGGGGTGAAAGCTGCTTCGGCTGGCATGGATCGGGCAACGGCTGATTATGTGGGTATGATTGCTACGGTCATGAATGCGATCACTTTGCAGGATGCTCTGGAACAAGCAGGAGTGCCAACCAGGGTGCAATCGGCGATCGCCATGCAAGAAATAGCTGAACCCTACATCCGGCGGCGCGCAATTCGCCACCTGGAAAAAAAACGGGTAGTGATTTTTGGTGCCGGTTCTGGCAATCCTTTTTTTACTACTGATACTACAGCCGCTTTGCGGGCGGCTGAAATTGATGCAGAGGTGATTTTTAAAGCTACTAAGGTAGATGGGGTGTACGATTCTGACCCCCACCTCAACCCCAACGCGCGCAGGTATCAAACCCTCACCTATGCCCACGTCTTAAATCAAGACTTGCGGGTGATGGATAGTACCGCGATCGCCCTTTGCAAAGAAAATAATATTCCTATTGTGGTATTTGACCTGACGGTATCGGGAAACATCTACCGAGCAGTAATGGGAGAATCTATTGGAACTCTTGTCGGAGGTTTTTGTGAAGTTAGCTGAAGCAGAAGATCATATGCAAAAGGCAGTTGAGGCTACTCAACGGTCTTTTAATACTATTCGGACGGGACGGGCCAACGCCTCCCTGCTCGATCGAGTCATGGTAGACTACTACGGCTCCCCAACTCCAATCAAATCCCTTGCCAATATCGGCACGCCGGATGCGACTACGATCAACATTCAACCGTTCGATCGCACAGCGCTCAACTCGATCGAAAAAGCAATTTCCCTGTCAGATGTAGGACTCGTGCCCAACAACGACGGCTCAGTTATTCGCTTGAACATTCCGCCGCTGACGAGCCAGAGACGCCAAGAATTTGTCAAAATGGCCGCGAAGTTTGCCGAAGAAGGTAAAGTTGCAATTCGCAATATCCGCCGCGATGCAGTTGACTCGATTCGCAAACAAGAAAAAAGCAGCGATATCTCTAAAGATGAATCCCGAGACTTGCAAGATAAAATTCAAAAGCTGACGGACAAATACATTGCCAAAATAGAAGAAGTTCTGGCAGGGAAAGAGAAAGATATCACGACAGTCTAATAGTCTGTAGTTAATTGTTATTAGTTATTTGTTATTTGTTTGCTCATAATAACGAATAACTAATAACTGATGACAACAGACAACAGACAAGTGACTAAAATATTTGATTGCATTATTGTCGGTCGATCGCCGCTTCATACCAATTTAATGTGAAGTTGCACATATCCCGATCCCCCTCGCATCCCCCGAATCGTTGCGGGGACTTTGAGTAAATCTTGTCCCCCCCTCCCACCAGGGGGGTGCCAGGGTGATCGGATTCTACGGGGCCTCATAAAAAATTGGTATCAGGGGAAACTGATATGGTTTGGGTCAGTCGT
This sequence comes from Microcoleus occultus BM001215366, assembly GCA_036700145.1. Classification (GTDB taxonomy): domain Bacteria; phylum Cyanobacteriota; class Cyanobacteriia; order Cyanobacteriales; family Microcoleaceae; genus Microcoleus. The sequence goes on along the minus strand of JAUBOH010000371.1, from coordinate 556 downwards.
TTGGCTCGGGCATTCTATCAGTTTACAGGATCTGCGAGTCACAGCGGGCGTCAAATTGCCGATGACTACTAAGTTGACGAGCAAAATTTTGTGCGGTGAACTGCGTTATGCCAATATCGGTAACCGCGCTCTTCCAAAGCTGATGCCGTTTTAGAACGAAGGAACAAGAAATAATCTTAAATCCCAATTTCTTATTTTCAATTTTTAATCGTTAATTAAAATCGGAACTAGATCATTTCGGTTTGCATCCGAATAATATTTTTCGGAGTGTAGCGCGAGTGTCATCGCTCGCACTAAGTCTAAGCGCATCTATATTTTACAGTCAAGTTTGCTCAAATTATTGTGGAGCGAGCTCTCGCAGCCAGCCCAAAAATACAATTTAGATGCCCAAAAACTTACACTCCGTTCCTGTGGACACTCGCACTACATAATTCCGATGTAACGCGATTTGATATTACACCCTATTTATACTACCGGTAAGGTACACAATGCACGCCCTACATATAGCAACCGCCACATCGGTATTGACATTCAGGAACTCATGAATATATCCTCA
>JAUBOH010000370.1:1212-6524 GCA_036700145.1 Microcoleus occultus BM001215366 | reverse complement strand
TAGTCATTAGTCATTAGTCATTAGTCATTAGTCATTAGTCATTAGTCATTAGTCAGAAGGGAAGCCACTCTTAAAAAAGTGGGATTGAAATAAGCGTAAGACCACAGCTATTTAAGGATAAAACTAAAGTGTCTCAAGAGTTATACTGGCTGCGTCAAACTCCAAACTGGGTGTGGTATTCTTTTATTCCCTACTTCGGCGGATTGGCGATCGCCTATGCCGGCCAAAAAACAAATATTCGCAGTTGGATGGGATGGGGTGTTGGCTTTACTTTAGCAGCACTAGCGCTATCTTCTTCTGCTAATTTTGGCACGCTTGTTTGGATCGCTCAAATTGTCACTGCTTTTAGTTTAAAAAAGCGCTATCTGATCAAAACCGCACCCAGAGGCTTACTGGTTCCCGCAACTGCGACAAATGCCGAAGAACTAGCTTCCCTGCGCGGCAAAATAGATATTAACGAGTGTACCAAAGACGATATGGTCAGAATCTTGGGTTTGCCGATCGTCTACGCTAATGATATCGAATCTTTGCAAAACGAAGGCTACATTTTTACCCACGCCGAAGAGTTGTCAGAAATCGCCGGAGTTCCCGAAAGTCACGTCCGACGCATCGCCCCGATGATTTGCTTCAGCTACAATTATCAAAAAGAATCGCAGTTTACTTGGAAACGGTTAAACATTCTTTCGCCGTCAGAGTTGATCGAAAGCGGTTTAGATCGACTCGTTGCCGAAACAATAGTTAGCGAAAGGCAAAGCAAAGGTGCATACAAATCAGTTATTGATGTCAAGCGGCGCACGGGATTGCCTTTTGATTCCTACCGCCATATTTGTTAATTGGCAGTTTTCCTATATAGCTAGTCGTAGGGTGTGTCGCTATCCACCATTTTTTAAAAAAAACCGACAATCTCAATAGCGACGCACCTCGGAACTTCAATGAACCTATCAGTAATCCCCAGATTTTTATGGTAGCAAGCTTTTTCTTTTTATAAATGGTATTAACTAGAGTCTGATGTCATGAGAGCAAAAGTCGTCGTACGCAATAATAGTGAGGTTGGTTTCCTCCACGCCGTGTGTAAGGTGCGTCGCCATGAAATTTGCAATTAAATCCGAGAAATTAAAAATGGCGACACACCCTACGAAGACAGGTAATTAATATTAAATCCACCTGCAAAGCAAAAATCTTCCCTAGCAGGCCGGCTAGAACGAAATTATTAAAATAAACTATTGCTCCTCTTGACATTTGCCTAAAATAATGATATTAAAATATCTTGGTAAAACCCATATTTTTTTGTCTTCTTCAACTCCAAGCCGAGATGAGGTTTTCAAGACTGGTGTGGGCAATGTCTTAAATATCAGTGGTATCCTATCAGAATTATTATTGAAACCGAAAACGACACAATAGTAGCAGTACCACTAACATTCAATTATGTCTGACTCTCCTCCATCCCAAACTCCCCCAGAAACCGCAGCAGACAGTCCTCAAGCAGACAGCCGCAGTGCCAAAACCCGGCAATTATTGGGCATGAAAGGGGCCGCTAGCGGGGAAACTTCCATTTGGAAGATTCGCTTGCAACTGATGAAACCGATTACCTGGATTCCCTTAATTTGGGGCGTGGTGTGCGGGGCGGCGTCTTCTGGAAACTATGTTTGGAATCTTGAGAATTTTGCGATCGCAGCAGCTTGTATGTTGATGTCAGGGCCGCTGCTGGCTGGGTACACTCAAACTTTGAACGATTTTTACGATCGCGACATCGACGCCATTAACGAGCCCTACCGTCCCATTCCCTCCGGTATTATCTCGATTCCCCAAGTAGTCGCGCAAATTTTGGTATTATTAGCCGCAGGCATTGCGGTGGCCTATGCTCTAGACTTGTGGGCGGGTCACGAATTCCCCATCATGACTGTTTTGACTCTCGGGGGCGCGTTTTTGGCTTACATCTACTCTGCGCCACCGCTGAAACTCAAGCAAAATGGCTGGTTGGGAAATTATGCCCTGGGTGCTAGCTACATTGCCCTGCCTTGGTGGGCTGGTCAAGCTTTGTTTGGTACACTAGATCCCACGATTATGATTTTGACCCTGTTTTACAGTTTGGCAGGGCTGGGAATTGCGATCGTTAATGATTTCAAAAGTGTTGAGGGCGATCGGCAATTAGGGTTAAAATCTTTGCCAGTGATGTTCGGCATCGGCACCGCAGCCTGGATTTGCGTGTTGATGATCGATGTATTTCAAGCAGGGATTGCGGGCTACCTGATCAGCATCCACCAAAACCTGTACGCTGTCATTCTCTTGCTGCTGATTGTGCCGCAAATCACTTTTCAGGATATGTATTTTTTACGCAATCCTCTGGAAAATGATGTTAAATATCAGGCAAGTGCTCAGCCTTTCCTGGTGTTGGGTATGCTAGTAGCCGCTTTGGCACTAGGTCATGCTGGTTAAGCAGAATTTTGAGTTATGAATTTTGAGTTAAATAGTTTTTAATTCAAAATTTATAACTCAAAATCATTCACAGTGCTGTTGAATACAAAATATCAAGTTAAAAATTAAAAATTGAAGAGGGCCAGCCTTTTTAATTTTTAATTTTTAATTTAAATTGATGAGGTTTGAAGGTCTGAACGTGGCAGAATTTTTCTCAAATATCAAGGATAAATTGAGCAAAGTCACTAAGGCAGTAAGCGGTAATTCCGATCGAGAATCGCCGAATGTTGCCAATAGCACCGGGCTAAACTCGCCGCAATCTCCGGCTCAATTATCTGCACAGTCAACAGGTGAGCGATCGGAGTATGTGGTATCAGAAGATGCTGCACCTCTAGAAGAGTCAGAATTAGCATCAGAATATTTAGACTCAGAACACGATCGATATCCAATAGTCAAGCGCGATTGGGAAGGGTTGAGGCGCTTAATCGTTTGGTTGGAAATTGAACCTCAAGTTACCAGTCTGCAAGCAAAGGGAAAAAAATTGCTGCAGCCGGGATTGAGTCTGCCTAAATCACCCAAAAAATCGGAAAGTTCCGATAATAGCAAATTGCCGGAAAATAGCGCGCTACAAAACACCGAACTGCAAATAAATACCGAACTACAGGAAATTAGCGCACCGCCGGAAATTATCGCACCGCCGGAAATTATTGCACAGCCGGAAATTATCGCAGCGCCGGAAAATACTAAAAAACGGATACCCCGCCGCCCTAGATTTTGGATCGGTTTAGGTGTTCTCAGTATAGGAAGCGGCGCTTTAATCTACGGTTTGTGGATTTTACACACCTTAGACAAAGGTTTGCCGGATGTTAACGATTTGTCGGCTTTTAACCGTGACGGAACGCTGACAATTAAGGCGGCAGACAATACGATTTTGTTGCAGTCTGGGCCGGCAACTAGAGATAAGCTGAAACTTAAGGAAATTCCCGACTTGTTGACGAAAGCTTTTATTGCCATAGAAGACCGCCGTTTTTACGAACATCGCGGGGTGGATTATCAAGGTATTGTGCGATCGATTGTTTCTAATGTAGCTGCGAGAGATTTGGTGCAGGGCGGCAGTACAATTACACAACAATTGGCTCGCGTGGTTTTTCTGAATCAGGAAAGAAGTGTTCGGCGGAAAGTTCGGGAAGCTCTTTTAGCTCAGAAAATAGAGCGGGAGTTGAATAAAGAACAAGTTTTAGAACGGTATTTAAATCTGGTTTATTTGGGTTCGGATGCTTACGGGGTGGCGGATGCGGCTTTGGTTTTTTTTAGCAAAACAGTCGATAAATTAACATTGGCAGAGATGGCAACTTTGGCGGGTTTGCCGCCGGCACCGAGCGAATATTCGCCTTTGGTTAATCCGAATATTGCTAAGCAACGCCGCAATCTCGTGCTGCAACAAATGCAGGAAGCGAAGGTAATTACAGAGGCTCAGGCGAAGGAGGCGATGGCAGAACCGATGACGGTTAAACCAAGTGCGCCGAAGCGATTTAAGGTAGTCGCGCCTTATTTTGCTAGTTACATTCGGAAAGAATTGCCGCGCTATGTTTCTAAAGATGCTTTGGAATCTGGCGGTTTGACTGTCGAGACGACGGTGGATTTGAAGTGGCAGAAAATAGCGGAACAGGTGGTAAAAGATGCGATCGAAGTTGATGGCCGCCGTCAGGGTTTTGAACAGGCGGCTTTAGTTTCTATGGACACTAAAACTGGGGAAGTTAAGGCGCTAGTCGGCGGCGGAAATTTTAAGGACAGTCAGTTTAATCGCGCTACGCAGGCTTTGCGGCAGCCAGGATCGACGTTTAAAGGGTTGGTTTATGCGGCGGCGATGGGGGCGGGTTTTTCGCCCTATGACAGCTATGAAGATGCGCCAATTATTATCGACGGCTATCAACCGAATAATTACGGGAAAAAGTTTAGCGGTTGGCGATCGATCTCTGATGCTCTGAGGAGTTCGGTGAATGTCGTGGCGGTGAGGGTGTTGATGGATGTCGGGTTTGAACCGGCGATGAAATTAGCCCGCGATATGGGAATTAAGTCTAAATTAAGTCCGATTTATTCGCTGGCTTTGGGTTCTTCGGAGGTGAATTTGCTGGAGTTAACTAATGCTTACGGTACTTTAGCCTCCGAAGGTAATTTTATTGAAGCGCACGGAATTAAGCGGGTGATTAATCAGCGGGGAGATGTGATCTATCAGGCTGATTTTAAACCAAAGCGGGTGTTGGATAAGGATAGTGCTGCGATTACTACTTGGATGTTAGAGGGTGTGGTGACTGGGGGGACGGGGGGGCCTGCTTCTTTAGCCGATCGGGCTGTTGCTGGCAAAACTGGCACTTCGGAAAAGGTTAGGGATTTGTGGTTTATCGGTTACATTCCGCAGGTGGTGACGGGTGTTTGGCTGGGGAATGATGACAATTATCCGACTGGGGGAACCAGCGGTACTGCGGCTTACAACTGGCGCGATTTTATGAGTCAAGCTGTGAAGGGAATGCCGGTTCAGGAGTTTCCAAAGTTACCGGAGTTGGAAGGCCGCAAAGGCAGTATTAAGGCGAAACCGGTGGAGCCGAAGGAGATTATTCGGGGGATGATTGTGAATGAGGATGGGGCGATCGTCCCTTACAATCCCAATCCTGAACCTCGGCATCGCGAGTGGCAAGAACCAGCTTATCAAGAACCGGCTTATCAAGAACCGAGATATTAAAGTTTGTAGTGAGGACTTTAGTCCTTGTTGTGAAAAAGAAAGGACTAAAGTCCTCACTACAAACCTAATAATTGTTCGTAGTGAGGACTTTAGTCCTTGTTCGTAGTGAGGACTTTAGTCCTTGTTCAGGGAAAGAAAGGACTAAAGTCCTGACTAC
>JAUBOH010000370.1:0-1112 GCA_036700145.1 Microcoleus occultus BM001215366 | reverse complement strand
TTCAGGGAAAGAAAGGACTAAAGTCCTGACTACGAACCTAATAATTGTTTGTAGTCAGGACTTTAGTCCTTGTTCAGGAAAAGAAAGGACTAAAGTCCTGACTACAAACCTAATAATTGTTCGTAGTGAGGACTTTAGTCCTTCTTAAATTGCTTTAGCCGCACCATAAAAAAGCCATCCATTTGATGTCTGTGTGGCCAAACTTTCACCCATCCTTCCGGCGATGGCTGTACTGGTAAATCTATTGTTGGCGGTTCGATTTGCCAGTGAGGATTATTGGTTAAAAATGATTGAATAACTGTTTCATTTTCCAAGGGATGAATCGTGCAAGTTGCGTAAACTAATACACCGCCGGACTTGACAAACGTCGCGGCATTTGCTAATAATTCCGATTGCAGTTGCGATTGTGCTTGAATGTTTTCGGGCGTGTGGTGCCAGCGGGCATCGGCGCGGCGGTGGAGAGTGCCGAGCCCGGAACAAGGTGCGTCTAGTAAAACTCTGTCTGCTAGGTTGATAAACTCTGGAAAATGGCGGCTGTCTCCGGTATGAATTTTAATCGATCGCATCTGAAGTCGATCGGCATTTTCTTTAAGTCTTTTGAGTCGGTTTGCTGTTTTGTCGCAAGCATAAATAGTACCTTTATCTTGGATTAATTCGGCAATGTGGGTAGTTTTTCCTCCCGGTGCGGCGCAAACATCAATGATGGTTTCCCCGGGTTGCGGATCGAGTAAATGAGTGACTAATTGAGCGCTGCTGTCTTGGATTGTCCACCAACCTTCGCTGTATCCGGGCAGGTTTTGAATTGCGCCGGTGCTGCCATTTAGTCTTAATGCTTGGGGTAAGTGCGGGATTCTGCTAACGCTGATGTTTTGGGATTTGAAGGCGGTTTCGATTTGGTCGATCGTACTTTTTAAAGGATTGATTCTCAGGTCAATTGTCGGCGATTGATTGAACCATTCGCAGAGTTGTTCGGTTTCGGTTTCGCCTAGTTGTTCGAGCCACATTTCGACAATCCAGTCGGGGAAACTGTGCAGAATTCCCAGGCGTTCGATTAGGTTTTCGGGTAATTTTAGGGGATTCAAACCCCCCCTAGCCCCCCCTTGGTAAGGGGG
>JAUBOH010000369.1:0-6541 GCA_036700145.1 Microcoleus occultus BM001215366 | reverse complement strand
TTAATGCTGATTTGATTCCTAATCCGATGACGGATAGCCTTTATTACAATATTAAAGTCATGCAAGAAATTAACCTGAAGTAAGTAAATGGTTGGCAATTAAGCTCATCCAATTTGTCTATATAATTCAGGTAAAATAACCATGCCTCCCGAATTGCAGAAACAACTATTTTTCACAATGCTCCGCATCCGCCTGGTAGAGGAGAAAATTGTTGAACTTTATCCTCAACAGGAAATGCGCTGCCCGATACACTTGTCTATCGGTCAAGAAGCGATCGCGGCTGGCGTTTGTGCCACGCTTTACCCGACTGATGCCGTTTTTAGCAATCACCGAGCTCACGGTCACTATTTAGCAGCCGGAGGCAACTTAAAAGCTTTTTTAGCTGAGATGTACGGTAAAGCCACCGGTTGCTGTCAAGGCAAAGGCGGGTCGATGCACTTGATCGATTTGGAGGCTGGATTTATGGGTTCTGCTCCCATTGTCGGCGGCACAATACCTGTGGCGGTAGGCGCTGCTTTGGGAGCCGTCATGCAAGGATTAAACAAAGTAGTGGTAGTATTCTTCGGAGAAGCAACCACAGAAGAAGGCGTTTTTCACGAAAGTGCTAATTTCGCTGCGTTAAAAAATCTACCTGTGGTTTTTGTGTGCGAAAACAACTTGTACTCCGTGTACACGGGGATGAGCGAACGCCAACCCCTAGGGCGAGAAGTGTATGCTCTAGCAAAGTCTCACAATATTCCTAGCTTTCAAGGGGATGGAAATGATGTTGGACAAGTTTATCAGATGACCACTGAAGCAGTGCAACGTGCAAGGAGTGGTGGTGGGCCAACTTTTCTGGAGTTCAAAACTTATCGGTGGCGGGAACATTGTGGGCCGAACTACGACAATGACTTGGGCTATCGCACGGAAGCTGAATTTCAAGAGTGGAAAGTGCGTTGTCCCATTCAACGCACCCAAGCTCAGTTACTAGAGCAAGAAATACTGACAGCAGAAGACTTGGAGGAGATGATCGGGGTAATCTCCTCTGAGGTAGAGGAAGCGGTCAGCTTTGCCAAAAGTAGCCCCTTCCCAGAGCCGCAAATTCTCTTCCAGCATATCTACGCATGAATCCGACTATGACCCAACGCGAACTAACCTTTGCTCAGGCAATTAAAGAAGCTCTTACTCAGGCGATGGTCGCAGATTCGGCAGTCTATGTCATGGGAGAAGGGGTTCCCGATCCTAAAGGCATTTTTGGCACTACCTTGGGACTGCAGGAGAAATTTGGCAAAGAGCGGGTGCTGGATATGCCGTTAGCTGAAAATGGTATGACTGGCGTGGCAATTGGTTCTGCACTGGCGGGGATGCGCCCGGTTTTGGTGCATCAGCGAGTAGACTTTGCGCTACTAGCAATGGATCAAATGGTGAACAACGCCGCTAAGTGGCACTATATGTTTGGTGGCAAAGCATCTGTTCCCCTGGTGATTCGCCTAGTCATCGGTCGGGGTTGGGGTCAAGGGCCGCAGCACTCCCAAAGTCTGCAAGCTTGGTTTGCTCATGTGCCGGGGTTAAAAGTGGTGATGCCGACAACGCCTTATGATGCTAAGGGCTTGCTGATTGCCGCGATCGAAGACAATAACCCTGTCATATTTTTTGAACATCGCTGGCTCCACCAAATTTTTGGCCCAGTACCAGAGGAAATGTACCGCGTCCCACTTGGCAAAGCTCGGAAAATCCGAGAAGGTCAGGATGTAACGATTGTTTCAACTTCTTACATGACGCTGGAAGCGTTGCGGGCTGCTGAGTTGTTGTCGCGAGACGGGATAGAAGCAGAAATCGTGGATGTGCGATCGCTCAAACCCTTAGATACCGAAACTATTTTGGAATCAGTACGCAAAACCGGGAGACTGATTGCAGCCGATGCAGCTTGGCGAACCTTGGGTTTTGCCAGTGAAATCCTAGCAATTGTGGCAGAAGAAGCTTATCCTTTTCTTAAATGCAGTCCCAAACGGATAGCTCTTCCTGATGTGTACGCACCATCTAGTCCGGCGATCGCCAACGATTACTATCCCCGCGCTGTTGACATTGTAAATGCTGCCCGCACGATGATGGGTTTGGTCGTACAAACAGAAACCGAATTGGGAATTCTGCGGGAAACTCCCCTGGATGTTCCAGATAAAAGATTCACAGGGCCGTTTTAATACTCACCCAATTAAAACTTATTAAAAATGACAATGCTCCATCCTCCAATTATCGAGCCTAAATCCCAGGTAGAGCGAATCCCCTACGTTGATTTAGCCCAACAGCACGCACTAATCAAGTCCGAAATCTTGGCAGCTATTAGCGAAGTGCTAGACAGTGGGCAGTTTATTTTAGGTGAACAAGTATCGGAATTTGAGCGTCAATTTGCAGAAATGTGCGGTGTCCGCTATGCTGTTGGCGTTAACTCAGGTACGGATGCCTTAATTTTTGCCCTTAAAGCTTTGGGAATCCGCAGTGGTGATGAAGTAATTACAGCACCTAATTCCTTTATTGCTTCAGCAACCTGTATTAGAGTTCTAGGAGCTAAACCGGTCTTTGTGGATGTGCGGGATGATTATAATATCGATCCCGATAAAATTGCGGCAGCTATTACTTCTAAAACTAAAGCTATTTTACCAGTTCACCTCACAGGCCGTCCCTGCGATATGGAGCCTATTTTAGAATTGGCAAAAGAGAAGGGATTATATGTGGTGGAAGATGCGGCTCAAGCAGTCTTGGCTGAATATAAAGGTCGGCGAGTCGGTTCATTTGGTACAATTGCTGGGTTTAGTTTGCATCCGCTGAAAACTTTAAATGCTTGCGGCGATGGCGGCGTTCTCACAACAAACGATCCTGAACTGTACGACAAGTTGAAAATTATGCGGAATATTGGTCTTCGCACCCGCGATGACTGTGTGATGTGGTCGCATAATTCTCGCCTAGACACGATGCAAGCTGCAATTTTACTGGTAAAATTACGCTATCTCGAAGCTTGGACCCAACAGCGCCGCCAAAATGCCTGTTATTACCAGGCTAGATTGGCAGGAATTGAGCAGGTGAAATTGCCGTTGGAAAAAGAACATGAAAAGTGCGCTTACCACACTTTTGTTATTCAAGCAGAACGCCGTGAAGAACTGCGGCAATTTTTGGGAGAAAGGGGAATAGGTACATCAGTTCACTATCCAGTTCCTATCCACTTCTCTACTGTCGGAAAAGAGTTAGGATATGGAGAGGATAGTTTTCCCGTGACTGAACGACAGGCTAATCTAATTTTAAGTCTGCCAGTAAATCAGGGGTTAACAGAGGAGCAGTTAGAGCGTGTTTGCGACAGTATTCAAGCGTTTTATGGTAGTAATTGAAGGGTGAATATGTTAACAAAACAGAGAATGCAAGTCAAGTTTTCTTACCTCGATCGGCAGTTTGCTAATGTTGATGATTATCTGGCGGACGTGCGGGAATTGGTGTTGAGCGGCGATTTTACGCTGGGAGCTCCAGTTACTGAATTTGAACGTCGGTTTGCTGAATTTTGCCAAATGCCTTACGCGGTTGGGGTGAATTCGGGTACTGATGCTCTGATTTTACCGATGAAAATGCTGGGGATTGGCCCTGGGGATGAGGTAATTACCACAACCAATACTTTCATTGCTACAGTGGGCGCGATCGCGATGACGGGGGCAACTCCTGTATTTGTGGATAATGATGAAGGTTATACGATTGATGTTAACTTAATTGAGGCAGCGATTACTCCCCGGACGAAGGCGATCTTACCCGTCCACTACACGGGCAATGTGGCAGATATGCCTGCGATTATGAAGATTGCGGAAAAACATAATTTGCTGGTTATTGAAGATGCTTGTCAGTCAATTACAGCGGCTAGAGATGGCAAGTATGTGGGTAGTTGGGGACAAGCGGCTGCTTTTTCGCTCCATCCGTTAAAGAATTTGAATGTTTGGGGTGATAGTGGGATAATTGTGACGCGATCGCAAGAGTTGTACGAAAATTTGCGATTGTTCCGCAATCACGGTTTAATTAACCGCGACGAAGTGGCAATTTTCGGTCACAATTCTCGTTTGGACTCACTACAAGCCACGATCGGCAATCGGTTAATAGGGCAAACTGAGTTTATTACTAATACCCGCATTGCTAATGCGAAAAGACTGGATGAAGCCTTTGCAGATTTAGGGGAGTTCATTCATATTCCCCACCGTCCAGCTAATGTTAAGCACGTTTACCACCTCTACATTCTACGGGTGGAACATCGAGATGAACTACTGACTTATTTGCAGGAAAATGGAGTTGAAGCTAAAATTCATTATCCGATTCCCGTTCACTTGCAAAAAGCGGCTGCTCATTTGGGCTATAAGAAAGGTGACTTTCCGGTAGCGGAGAGGGATTCACAGGTAATGATTACCTTGCCAGCTCACCAACATCTCACCTCAGATGAAATTGATTATACGATCGAGTGCGTGCGATCGTTCTATCTAAAAGGAGAGGTGAAATGAGTAAAAAGACTTATGTTGTGATCGGCAGTAATTGCTTTACGGGTTGTCACATTGTAGATGCTTTGTTGGATGACCCCGATAATAAAGTAATTGGTGTTAGCAGATCGCCTGAATATAAAGACATTTTCCTGCCTTACAAACAACGGAAAAATCCTGATTTTACTTTCCACCAAATTAATAGTGTCAGGGAATTCGATCGCCTGATAGAACTGCTAGACGCAACCAAGCCGGAAGTAGTAATTAATGTGGCTGCTTTGAGCGAGGTGGGGTTGAGCAACTACAGCCCGGTTGAGTATTTTGACATTAATACGACGGCTGTGGTAAAGTTGTGCAACCAGCTTAGAAGTCGGGATTATCTCAAGTCCTACGTTCACATTTCATCGGCGGAAATTTTTGGCAGTTGTGCGGATAGAGTAACGGAAGAAACGCTGTTCAACCCCAGTACGCCCTATGCTGTTTCTAAGGCAGCCGCGGATATGTACCTGAATAGCATCAGCAAGAACTTTGGGTTTCCGGCGATTATTATCCGATCGACAAATGTGTACGGCAGGCATCAACAACTGTTTAAGATTATTCCGAGAACTGCAATTTACCTAAAAATGGGTAAAACCATTGAACTGCATGGTGGCGGAACCTCGGTTAAGTCGTTTATTCATGTTCGAGATGTTGTCCAGGGTTTATTGTTGGCTCTGAAGCAAGGGAACTCAGGAACTTATCACTTTACCGTTCCGAGCGATCGCACTATTGCTGATATTGTACGTCAGGTTTGTGCTGGCATGGGGTATGATTTTGAAAAATTTGTTCAGGTTGTCGGTGAGCGATTGGGGCAGGATTCCCAATATCTGCTAGACTGTTCTAGGGCCGAACGGGAACTTAGCTGGCAGCCTCAAGTCTCCTTTGAACAAGGGGTGCAAGAAGTGATAGAGTGGGTTGAAAGTAACTGGTCTGCGATCGAGCAGGAGCCGTTAGTGTATATCCATAAAGAGTAAGAGGTCGGCTGCATATCTGAAGGATGAAAAATGACAGTAAGCTATTTTGATAGGGCCAACAAACTGAAGCTAGAAGGAAGATGGGAGGAAGCGATCGCCTCCTATCGTCAAGCGATTGAGGAAAACCCAATTTTTTATTGGTCTTACCACAACTTGGGGGATGCTTTGGCTAAGCTGGGCCGTTGGGAAGAAGCTGTCCATGCCTATCAGAGTGCGATCGAACTAAACTCATCTTCACCTTGGGTTCATTACAGTTTAGCGGAAGCTTGGGAAAAGCTGGGTCGGTGGGATGAGGCGATCGCTTGCTATCAAAAAGCTTTAGAATTAGAGCCAGAAGAGTTGGAAATTCAGCACAGTTTGGGGAAAGCCTTGCAACGGCGAACTGAGTTGGATTTGGCGAAGGTGATAGCGATGTATCGGCGTACCATAGAGCAAAATCCTGGTTCTGTGGAAGCTTATCAAAGCTTGCTCAGGCTACAGCCAGATTCCTGGGAACTGTGGTGGCAATTGGCACAAGTTCTGGCACAGCAGAATCAATCGTCAGGGGCGATCGCCGCTTATGAAAAAGTAATTAATCTCAATCAAAGCTACATCCCGGGATATCAAGCATTAGTGCAATTGCAACCAGAATCTTGGGAGTTGTGGTGGGAGTTGGGGAATGCCTACGCAAAAGTCGATCGAAAGAAGGAAGCTCTAGATGCCTATCAGCGAGTTCTCGTACTGAATCCAACTGTGTTGCAAAATTCGCAAATTTTTATAATTCAATCACCTCCCTGGGGAACATGGTGGGAGTTCGCCAAGCTTTTGACGCAACAGGGGAAGCTGGATGAAGCAATATCAATATATCAAAAGGCTACTGCTATCGAATTAGACTTAGCATTTCGTACCCAAGCTTATAACCAACTAGGTGAAGTGTATTACTCTCAAAGTAAATTAGGAAAGGCCATCGAAAGTTACCAACAAGCCCTCACCCTGAAACCAGACTGGGCTGACGGTCACCTACAGTTAGGAAATGCCTTGCTAGAGCAAGGAAAACCAGACGCAGCGATC
>JAUBOH010000368.1:0-6546 GCA_036700145.1 Microcoleus occultus BM001215366 | reverse complement strand
GACTTAATCTTAGTATGAATCAAATGCGTTTTCCACTCCTCATTAATCAAAGCACTAGCAGTCAACTGCGCCAAAACAGAATACTGACAACTTGACTGATAATTCGCCGCATTCAAACCCAAAACTCCCTCTTTCCCCTCCTCTGTGGAATAGGCGTCCCGCCTGTTAATCTCTGTCGGAGAATCCCCAAAATGACAATCCGACCAATAACTCAGCCGCACAGCAGCAGCATAATGAATATCCCCCGTCAACACAATCACCCTCTCGCGCTGCTTAAAAAACTCCGCCAACAACTTCACAAAAGCCAACTCGTGAAAATTCCAAGAATCCCCCGCATCACTATTAAACACCTTCCCCTGTTCCACATCCCGCTTTTGCACCGCATCAATAATCCACAAACCTACTAAATTTGTCGGTACAACCACCAGCGTCGCTTCAATTTCAAACTCCCCACTTGCATTCAACAATTCAGTTTCTTTCAAAGGCTGCTGAATTTGTTCCTCAAAACCTTTGTGAGTCAAAAGCATCGGCGGATCGATCGCACTTTCAGTCGGATAGCCCCGCCAAGTCCGCGTATCCAGCACAATCACCTCATGCTTAAAACTTCTAACAGTAAAATGCCAATTCAAAACCTCATCATCCCGATCCAAAATCAACACATCTTCATCCCATTTAAACTTCGGCAAACCTGTCTCAATATCAATTCCCGGAATCCCCAAATATTGAGCCGCTTTTTGCCAAGCTAAATCATCAGTACCAGCCGACTCAGACCAACTTTTAGCAGCTTCTAATAACTTAGATCCGACATTAGGGCGATCGAACTGTGTCGGCGTATTTCCCCAAGCCTGAAACACAGCATAAGCCAGCAAAGCATTCTGCACCACCCGCCGCCCCAGCGGCTTACCCAGCACCCGGTAACACCACTCTCGATTCAAATACCAGTCATCGCTAACATCGTGGTCGTCGCAAATGGTATAAGTAGGAATATTGGCGATCGCCCTTCTGACTCTCCACAAATTGCGAGAAAAACTTTCAAGTTCAAAAGCTTCTCGATCCCAGACTTTGGCCCGCTTGGCATTTTCACAAACATCCTTACCATTTGGAAAACGATCGCACCAAAGCACCGGCGACCAAACTAACAAATACATCGCATAATATTCGCCCAGGCTAAACAAGTGACTTTTGGCATTATTTGGTTTATTCACCAACATCGCCGTCAAGCCGCCAAAATCTCTAGCAATGTCGCTGCGATTCCCCGGCTTTAACTGAACGGGTTTTTTATACCGATACTCAGCATCAGCCTGCTTGTGAATTTGCGACTCACTAGAATTTTCCCTTGCTTCGCGAATTATCTTTCCCTTTGCCGGATTTTCAGGTATACTGTTACACAAATTCTTATTAATTTGGGCTTCATCCATCAGGGGCAAATTCTCTTCCCAGCCCAAGAGTGTATCGCCAGCATCTGTCAAAGCCCACAGCATCGGATCGGCTACGTCATCGCCGTAAATTTGGTCGCCGGTTAGAAATAATTGGTGGGGCCTGAAATTTGCCATACCTGCAAACTGTTCGATCGAACTATCCAAGATTGGAAGCGCATCTCGTCCCCCTCCGTGAGGCTTGCGACAAGAACCGTGAACAATCCGCAAATAGTTTAAATCGTCCGGCGGTAGCGCAAAAGTCGGCAACTGGTGAGCGAAATAACTGATTGTCTCTGTCCCCAAAAGCGACAAATCCGGGGCGACTGGCCACAGACAAGAAATGAGATTCTCTCTCTCATTTTCAAGTCCTGAAACTCCCGATTCGGCAAACTCGATGTCATAAGCATATATTTGCCCGGATGTCAAGCAATTGCTGCCGATCGGCTTTGCAGTCACTACCGCTACGTGCAAATATTTGCCTAGTTGCACGGTAGAACTCTCACCTTGGAGTAACGCCCGATCGACAATTTCGCCAGTTCCGCCCTCCGTCGAGTAAACCTTGAGTTCGACTTGGCGGGGTGCTTTCAGAGCCAGCCAAACTGTCACAGCCCGACTTTCTGTCCGGCGTAGAATCGGGCCGGCGAGGATGAGCGGCAAATGATGAATTCGATGACTTAAAGGCGTCCACGACATAGGATTTAAAAATTAAAAATTAAATAAGGGTGTTCTAGCAATCAGATTTTAGGCGATCGAGCATCTGTCACCCCCTTAACTAATGCTAAGTCTGCCAAGCCGTGTCCGCCGAATTGTAACAATTCATTAAGTAAAATTAATAATTAACCATGCTACAAGAAGAACAGTTACATCATTTTCTTTCTTCAGTTCCGCAGCTAGCAATTAAACCATCAGAACCCGCCCTAGAACCGAACAGCCCGAACAGCCCGAACAGCCCGCCGATTTACTCGTCACCTTTAGATCGGGCGATCGACCGCCACCCCCTGACAGTGGCTCCAGAAACCCCGATCGCCGAAGTGTTGGCTCTCATGAACCCGATGCGCGTCTCCTGTCAGCTTGGGGGCGAAAAACAAAACCCTCTTCCGGGCCCGGTTAAGCGCAGTTGCGTCTTAGTTGTGGAAGATCGTCGCCCGATCGGGATTTTTACAGAACGCGATATCGTTAAACTAACTACAGTCGCAGCTTGTGCGGTAGGACTGACAATTGCTGACGTCATGACTCGATCGCCCATTACCCTCAAACAATCCGAGTCTCAAGATATTTTCACAGCTATGTTCACGCTGCGCCAGCACTCGATCCGGCATTTGCCCGTAGTAGACGAAGACTCGCGACTTTTCGGCATCATCACCCGCGAAGCCATTCACGAAGCCCTGCAACCGGTTAACTTGTTCACCAATTTGCGCTGTGCGGCAGATGTCATGACGAACGAAGTCATTTCGGCCCCAAAAACTGCCTCAGCCCTTGATTTAGCCCAGCTTATGGTCAAGCATCAAGCTAGTTGCGTCGTCATTGTCGAGTCGCAAATTCAGCATCCACAGCGGGCTCTTGTACCAATAGAAAATTACCAAATGCCGATCGGCATTGTCACCGAGCGCGACATCGTGCAGTTTCACGCCCTCGAATTAAACCTATCTCAAATATCGGCGGCGGAGGCGATGAGTTCACCTTTATTTTGCATATCTCCCGCCGATTCCCTGTTCCGAGCTCACCAAGAAATGCAGCGCCACTGCGTCCGCCGCTTGGTAGTAGTTGGCAATCAAGGAGAACTTTTGGGCGTTGTTTCCCAGACAAGTTTGCCGCAAGTTTTCAACCAATCTGAAATGTACGGGACGATCGAGCTTTTGCAGCAAGCCGTGGACGATCGAGCCGCCCAATTGCAGCAAACCAACCAACTTTTACAGCAAGAAATTTTAGAGCGGCAGCGGGCCCAAGAAGCCCTGCGCCAAGCTCACGACGACTTAAAAAAACAAGTTGAAGAACGCACCGCTCAACTTGTAGAATCAAATGAATTGTTGAGACGAGATATTATCAAGCGCCAGCGAGTCGAAGAAGTGCTGCGCCTCAAGCAAATTTCCTTGAAAAATCAAGCGCAGCAATTAGAAGAAACTGTGCGGAAGTTGCAGCAAGCTCAAACTCAATTAGTGCAAACCGAAAAAATGTCTTCTTTGGGACAAATGATTGCCGGCATTGCTCACGAAATTAACAATCCGGTTAATTTTATCTATGGCAATCTTTCCCACGCCAGCCACTACGTCAAAGAATTGAGCCAACTGTTGGAACTTTACCGGCAGCACTATCCCGAACCAGTCTCGGAAATTAGGGAAGCAGCAGCAGAGATGGAAATCGATTTTTTGGTGGAAGACTTATCTAAGATGCTGTCTTCCATGCAAGTAGGAACCGAACGCATCCGCCAAATAGTTTTGTCGATGCGTAACTTTTCGCGATCGGATCAATCTAACATCAAGCTCGTTGACATTCACGAGGGACTCGACAGCACTTTGTTGATTTTGCAGCACCGCCTCAAACCTTACGGTGGACATCCAGCTATTCAAATTATTAAAGAATACGGCAATTTGCCCCGCATCGAGTGTTGTGCCGGTCAGCTCAATCAGGTGTTTATGAATATTCTCGGCAATGCGATTGATGCGATTGATGAAGAAATCCAGCACAGGGAATTAGCGAGGAAAAATGGCAAAAATTCACCGCCGTCAATTGCTAATTCTCCCTTGACTCTTCCCGCTATTACCATTCGCACTGAAGTTGCTGGCAATTTTGTGGCGATCCGCATTTCCGACAACGGGCGGGGTATACCCGAGGAGATTCGCCGTCAATTATTTGACCCATTTTTTACTACCAAACCTGTCGGTAAGGGAACTGGGCTGGGGCTGTCTATTTCTTACCACTTAGTTGTCGAAAAGCACGGGGGGCGGATCGAGTGCGTTTCGGAAGTTGGACAGGGGACTGAGTTTACGATCGAGATTCCGATAGTCAGCAGTCATTAGTCATTAGTCAATAGTCATTAGTCAATAGTCAATAGTCATTAGTCACCAGTCAACAGTCAACAGTCACCAGTCATTGGTCATTAGTCACCAGTCACCAGTCATTAGTATGCGTAAGCCCTGTAGATGTTAGATGTTGAAGGAAGAAGGAAGATTTTCCCAATCTCCCCTACTCTCCCCCTCTCCCAATCTTCCCTACTCTCCCCCTCTCCCAATCTCCCCCTCGCCCGCCAATTCCTAAAAATTCACAATTTTTTACACAACACTCAAAACCCCAGCAAAATCACTCTTTCCCAATCTAAAATCTCAACTTTTAAATCTCAAATCCTCTAACTTTGCCCTCCCCAGAATGGAGTGATCCCAACTCGTTCTCCCGTTTGCCTCATCCACCAGCGCCTGTCTGCTCGTTCAAGGCGAGCCACACAAGCCATCAACTGCCTGCATCCCAGCCCCAAAGCCTAAAGCCGAGATTGTTTGAAAAGTTAATTTTTGTTTTATTTTTGTACCTCTTTATATTAAGAAAGTATTCTAAAATCAATTTAAAATCTAAAAATATTCTAAAAATAGATTGGTAAATCAAAAAAACAGCTAAGATGCCCAAAGATGCAAAATAGACAAATTTACTAGCATTTTCATTTGTACCCCCCCTTTCTTTTCCTCGCAAGTTAGCTAATAATGCTTCTAACGAGCTAACGCACGGCAAACTCCCAAATTGAAAAGAAAGGCTATTGCAGTTGGGCTATTGCAGTAAAAGTATGAAATTTGGTCGATCGCACCATCAAAGCGTGAAACCCCAGCCCCGATCGTTTTGATAGAAACCTATAGGAGAACAAAGAGTGAAACTCGCAGTTTACGGAAAAGGTGGAATCGGTAAATCAACAACAAGCTGCAACATCTCAGTTGCCCTAGCCAAACGCGGCAAGAAAGTCTTGCAAATCGGTTGCGATCCAAAGCACGACAGCACATTTACCCTCACGGGCTTCTTGATCCCCACAATTATTGACACTCTTCAAGAAAAGGACTATCACTACGAAGACGTTTGGCCAGAAGATGTCATCTACAAAGGCTACGGCGGCGTTGACTGCGTAGAAGCAGGCGGCCCACCCGCAGGAGCTGGTTGCGGCGGCTACGTCGTCGGCGAAACCGTCAAACTGCTCAAAGAGCTCAACGCCTTCGAGGAATACGACATCATCCTCTTCGACGTACTAGGCGACGTAGTGTGTGGCGGTTTTGCAGCCCCCTTAAACTATGCCGACTACTGCATGATCGTCACCGACAACGGTTTCGACGCTTTGTTTGCAGCCAACCGCATCGCCGCCTCAGTCCGCGAAAAAGCCCGCACTCACCCCTTGCGACTCGCTGGTTTAATTGGCAACCGCACATCCAAGCGTGACTTGATCGACAAGTACATAGACACAGTACCCATGCCGGTGCTGGAAGTGCTGCCACTAATAGAAGACATCCGCGTTTCTCGCGTCAAAGGCAAAACTTTGTTTGAAATGGCAGAGTCTGACCCATCCCTCAACTACGTCTGCGATTACTACCTCAACATCGCCGACCAAATCTTGGCAATGCCCGAAGGAGTAGTGCCAAATGACACGCCCGATCGCGAATTATTCTCCTTGCTATCAGATTTTTACCTAAATCCAGTGCAACCGGTGGTCAAGAAGGAGGAAGATGAGCTAGACCTGATGATGGTTTAATAGGTCTAGCGATCAGGATGAGGATAAAGAGGTTATGGCTTTTTTTGATACTTTTTCAGTTGCTCTCAAACAGAAGTGGTTGGACTACTACCAGGTGAATCGAGCTTGGCTGCTCCTGCACATGACGGCTGACAACACGGTCGCCACACCCGACGGCGGGAAAAGGCCTGTTTCTTACCTCATCCTGGGAATTGCGGCTGCCCTGGAGCCGGAACTCCAGCAATTAATGCTGCCCTTCTCAAAACTCAAGCCGGATGCAGACAGTCTGATCGAAGTTTTGGGGCTAAATTTTGACCCGGACATAGCGCTGGGTATGCCCTCAAATATCGCCCCGCAGACGGCCGACAAATCTCCAACTGCACCCGCAGCCGCTCAAACTGCAACTGCTGCACCCGCAGCCGCTCAAACTGC
>JAUBOH010000367.1:0-6562 GCA_036700145.1 Microcoleus occultus BM001215366 | reverse complement strand
GTAGGGGCGGTGCCAAGAGTGCCCGCCCTCAAGGCGCCGGGGGGATCGGTCTTATCTGAACCGTATTGAGTTATAGATAACAATTAAAACTTAGCTATGCCAAAACACCTCAGCTTCGTAATTCCCGTTCACAACGAAGAAGCTACTCTCAAAATGCTGTTTGAAAAAATTAAAATAGTCATGTTTCAAACAGAAATTAACAATTACGAAGTCATTTTTATCGACGACGGTAGCCGCGATAGTTCTTGGCTGCAAATCGCAGATTTAGCTAGCCAAAATCCCAAACTAATTAAGGCTATTAAAATGCGCCGCAACTTTGGCAAATCCGCCGCACTTTCAGCAGGATTTCGCAATGCAGCCGGAAAAATTATCTTTACTCTCGATGCCGATTTGCAGGATGACCCCGCTGAAATTCCTAAGTTCTTAAATCATTTAGAATCGGGATTCGATTTAGTTTCCGGTTGGCGAAAACAGCGGAACGACCCGCTTTCTAAAACTTTACCTTCCAAGCTGTTTAACGCAGTTGCGTGTTTGCTGACTGGGGTAAAAATGCACGACATGAATTGCGGTTTTAAAGCTTACCGCAGGGAAGTTTTGGGGTCGATTAAATTGTACGGGGAATTGCACCGCTACATTCCAGCTTTGGCGAACAATTTGGGTTTTAGAATTGGGGAAGTTGTTGTCGAACACTATCCGCGCCAGCACGGAAAATCTAATTATGGTTGGGAACGCTACGCGCGGGGTTTTATTGATTTGTTGACGGTGTTGGCGACGACGCATTATTTGCACAAACCAGGTCATTTGTTTGGGGGATTGGGGTTGTGTTTCGGCTTTGTTGGGCTTGTTTCGCTGAGTTATTTGATTGTGATTTGGTTTTTGAATTTGGCGGGAATGAATTTTGGTCCGATCGGCAATCGACCTTTGTTATTTTTTGGGATTTTGTGTACAATTCTGTCGGTACAGTTGATTTCTTTGGGGATTCTGGCGGAGTTGATTGCGCGGAATGTGGATGCTGATTATGTGGATAAGCAGATTTGTGAAATTATTGATGATTCGGATTTTGATGTTTAACTGTTGATAAGATTCGGCGGTTGAAACCGCTTCTATACAAACAAAGTCGGCGCAACGCCCGACTGAATAAATATCTCATATCTGTAGGGAGACGGCACTTCCGTGTCCTCATCTCAAATTTTAAGGAATAGTATTATTTGATTTTATACAGTATCCATTTGCCTTGCTTATCAGCGATTTGTCCGTCAATATTTGGATGCCAGTCAGTACGAGTCAGGATATAATCGGCATGATATTTTCTGGCTACCTGGACTAAATCGGCATTTTTGCGGCGGCTGAATAAGTCGTTTCCTCCCCAAATCATTTGCGGATTTAAGGGGACTCCTAATACAGTTTCCATCCGATTTTGCCATTCTTTGATGCCTTTTTCTGTCAAGGGAAAGTTCTTGAAATTGACTACAATTGCCCTCTGTGAAAAATATTGAAAACTGGTGACTGATGGGGGAATTAATACCAGTGCATCTTGATTGCTACTTTGTGAAAAACGTAATGCTAATCTGTTTAAGTCGTCCCTGGGAACGGCATTTATATTGACTCTTGTTTGAAATATATCTAACATTGGTTTAGGCAGAATTCCGGCTATTCCCAAAATTAAGATGCTGGTAGTTAGCACAGCTAAAAAATTGGTGAAAATCTGTTTGATGGTTATAGAAAATTTTAGCTTTTCTAATATAAAAGGAAAGGCAGTAATTGAAAAAAGGACTGGTAGGCTAATTAGGCGATCGACTATTATTTCTCCTGAATTAGTCAGCGGATATATCAAGCTAAAAATTAATGTTCCTGCTGTGAAAATCCACGGAAAAATAGTGTAGCGTTTGGGAAGTGTATATTTTTGGCTTTGCCAAATTGATAAAAATAAAAATAATGCTAAGAATAAGATACCTCGGCTGGGTAAAGTGAGGATAATTAGCAGCAGTAAACTTACAGCTATCTGTTTTTGTTGGTAAAGTCTATCGACTAGCAAACTGATAGCGATAAATATAATTATTTGAGCAAAAGGTACGGTTCTAGCTAACTGTAGTTTGGCAATCAAAGCCACCGGGTAAACTTCTACAAATATGTAATTCAGTATCAGCGCCAAAATTGATGTTCCAATAATTATATAAAAGTTAATTTTGTCTTCTTTTCGCAGTAAATCTGCATTTTTAATGCAAAGCAAGCCGCCAATTATCAAACATATAAAGTTTAACCAATTGCCGCCGACATTCCAATTTGATGGGAGGATGTGGTGAGGATTGCGTATTTTTGCGTAAATGTATATAAAGTCGGCATTATCCATAGTTTGAGTGCCGGTAGTACCTGTTAGCATCATCGGTAAATAAACGATACTTGCCATTATTGCTAAAAGTGCGATCGACAAAATCAATGTTTTGAACTTCCACTGTTTTACAGATTCAATAATTAGCACAGGCATCATCATTAACCCTGGCAGCAAACCAACTAAGAATTGCAGCAAGCAAGCTAGTCCAAAAAACAAATATCCTGTTAGCCATTTCTGACGCAAACTAAAGTAAATTCCCCAGATTGCGAAACCCATTGCAAAGGTACTGGATACTGATTTGGTGGAAAATATCAGCGTGTTACCAATATCTGTAAATGAAGATGCTAAACATAGGAAAATCATTGCTGCTGCTGGCAGTTTTGAATTAGTATATATGTTGATAATTGCACGGCAAGCTAGGATAACTGAACCAAAGGCTAGGAATTGATAAATAAAATGCACTAAGGGAATACTTAAGCCTAAGTTTGCTAACAAATAAATGATCTGATAATAGTAGTATCTAGGATTGAATTTGACCATTTCCTGAACATGATAGTCATTTTTGTATAGTTCAGGATTTAGTAGATGTTGGATTTGTGGCAATTCGGGAAAATTGCCTCCTATGGGGAATTTATACCCTACTGCTATCAACGAACCGATGATGACAAAGGTATAAATGGATAAGTTAAAATACCAGTCAGATTTGTGAGGTTTTTGCATTGACGGTTCAACTTTTTTGAGCTGATACAGCTAAATTGTCAATCTCCAATTTGCATTGATTGGTTAAATCGCGTCGATCCATGTTCAATACCTCAAGCAACAGATAAGTTGGATTTTTTGCCTCAAGAGATAGATTTAAGTCGAATGAATTTACTTGAGTGTAATTTTGTGCTGCTGAGTTTATTACTTTACCTTGCTTGTTCCACAAAGTCAACCGCAGGGAAATGCCCGGACATTGTTTGTTTTGGAAATAGAGTTTGCCAGTAATTTTGACTTTTTCGGATAGGGAACCTAAATACAGAAATGATGTATCGAGTTGTTTGGTGTTTTTAATGGTATGAGTTACAATAGTATAAAGGTAATTCGATTTTCGGGTAACGGAATAATTCGCACTCGTATAAACAGACTGATTCAAACTAATCCAATCTAACTGCGTCCCCGGAATTTCGACTATTTGCCGCTGCATCGCATCAAGAGTTTTCACCGCTGTCGGTATAGAAGTCGGGCGCATTCTCCGGTAAACGCTGACAGTCACGCCGTTTTCCAGCTTAAACTGTTCCGGTAGCAGTTGGAAATCGCGGGAAATATCCCAATTTTGAGTAAAGGCATCGTACACAACTTTAACAACATCTTGTTCGTGCGATCGCAAAACCTGTTCGTCACTCAGCAATACCTGCTGAAACGGTACAGCAACCACCGCATATTGCGACATCAATAACTCCGGTAGCGGGTAAGTATCGCGGGAGTCAATTTGCGGGCGTCCAATCACATTTAATTTCCACCAACCCTCGGGCGGATTTAATTTTCGGTTGGCTTGTCGCAGGATATTCGCATTAAAACTGTTGGAAGCGCCGGCAATATAAATTAGTTCTTGATTCGGTGCTATTTTTCGCAGAAACTCCACTAATTTTACCACTTCGCCGTAGTCCGATCGCACTAACGGCGGAAAATTAGCCACAAACAGTTTGGACAAATTCAATTTTACAGGAATTAAGCCCAAAACTGCATTCACCATCAGGTACAAACCCGCCACGCCCAGCATCAAATACCGGACTTTTCCCTTGAGTGTCAGCCAAGTTGTCCAGAAAAATGCTGATAATCCCAAAAGTACGATCGGTGTTACGTGTATTGTATAGTGCAAGTAGCCGTAACGCAAGACTAACAGCCATTCAATCAGTGACAAAATCGTAAATAGCACAATAAAAATAGCAGCATCTGACGCCATAATTCGAGTCAGCATCCCCGCCGAAAAACCAATCGCTACTAACAGCCAAGTTCCCAAACCGTAAAAATCCGCATAACGAGTTAAAATATCATTTACAGGCAAACTCCAAGCCGCATACAAATTCCGGTAATCAACCGTCACAGCGCTGCGAGTAAAATCTCCCGCTACCAGCATTAAAATAGCCAAGCTAGTTGCACCGATTAACCCCAATTTTACACCCGATTCAAACAATAATCTGTAGGGAAACGGCACTGCCGTATCCTGATTTTTTGGGGAATCAACGTAGGGAAACGGCACTGCCGTATCCTGATTTTTTGGACACGGCATTGCCGTGTCCCTACGGTATTTTAGTACAATAAACTCGATAAAAATCTGTAATGTAGCAGCACCAAAAAATGCGATCGCACTATAAGCAAAATGACGCCTAAACAACACAGCAGCAGCCAGAAAACAGCCAATTAACGGAATTTTCCACCAATTTTTAAGCTTGACATCCTGCAAATAAACTAAAATTGCCAGCGCTACAAACACGCAGCCGCCAGTATCCAAATATCCCCGCAGAGTCGGAATCCAACTCATCGGAATTAATAAACTCAGCCACACAGTAGACCAAAACACCGCGCGCGGATAAACAGGAATTAGTCTAGCAGAAATTGCCCCCAACAACAGACGAAATGGCAACAGGTAAATCAACGACACGCTGAGAATGTAACTCAAGCGAGATTCGCCAAATAATAAAATAAACGGCACTAAAGGCAGCGAAATTAACAGATTTTTTTCTTTAGATAGCGATTGTATAACTTCGCGCCACGCTTGGGTTGGCGAGTCTCGAAATAAATTAGCCGTGTTGACTGTAGCGGTGTTGTATCCGGCGTAATCCCACCAATAAAAAGTACGTTCGCTAGATACATAGATTGAGGTGACTGCGATTGTTGCGAGAAAAAGTAACAATAATAAAATACCGTTGGCTGCAATCTTTGAAGGCAATTTAGGAGAAATAAGATTCATTCGATACTTGGAATCAATATCAATAAAGGACTCTCGCGCGGGGTGGGGGCGGGTTTACGAGATTGTTTGTTTTAGGCAATTATGGTCGGTGAAACCCGCCCCTACAGGTTTTTGACCACGGGTGCAAGACTTCAGATTCCTTCGATATTTTGCAAAAAACCATCCAACTTTTCTGCATATTGCCGATTGGCGATCGCACTTGGATGCAAATCGTGAGGTAAATTATTATTAGCAGGTATTTTCAAATCTACAGAAATATCCACCGTGGCAATTCCCTCCTTCCTCAATTCCTCCAACATTTTAGCAGAACCCGCATTAATTCCCGCAACAACCAACTTAACATTATTAGCCTCAGCCACACGGTTAAACTCTTCAATGATTGCCTTAGAAACCTGATGGCTTCTATATAATCCCTCTTCCCATTGATTGTAATTAACCTCCAAAAAATGGCTCAATGCCGAAACCCGCATCAGGGGGAACTCGCGGTATTCAAGTTTGGTCATACTGTAGGTAAAATTATTATTTTTTTTCAACCTAGCATCGGGTTGAAACAGAATACCGAGTTTATTCCAAGCAGCCATCTGCTTGCTTCTCGCCCGCAACAAAGTATTGCGTCTGTCGTGAAAACCCGCATAGGCAATCACAGCAACTTTGGGTTTATTTCCTTGTTTGAGTGCTTCTTTGAATTGAATAAACGAGTGCAGAGTACCGTAGCCGTTAACGCCAAAATTTACTATTTCATATTGCGGTAATTTCTCTTGCAGCAACCACGCATAAGTTTCGCTGTCGTTCAAAGACCAACCGTAGGTAAAAGAACAGCCAAATATCCAGATTTCGGGCTTTGTTGACGCTTTATTGTAAGTATTGAGCGGATGTGTTATTCTTAAACTATTGTTGAGGTGAGTTGCATTAAATGAGTAATTGCCGTTAAGCGTTACTTTGAATTTTCCCGGTAAATGCTTGTAGCCTAGTTCAGAATCTTTAGTAAAGAAATTACCTTTGGGTTCGACTGCAACATCAACATTTTCGATTTGCCAGGGTTTGTATCCGGCGGCGCGCAAGACTATTTCAGCAGTGGTAGTAGATAGAAGAATCGGAAAAATTAGATATGTGATTAATCGGAAAACTACATTTTTAGCAACATCTTTTTTCATAATTTATCCGGGCCGATTTCACCCAATACGGTTCAGTTAAGCCCGATCACCCTGGCACCCCCCTTAAAAAGGGGGGGACAAGAACTTACTCAAAGTCCCCCTTCTTAAGGGGGATTTAGGGGG
>JAUBOH010000366.1:0-6590 GCA_036700145.1 Microcoleus occultus BM001215366 | reverse complement strand
TAGAAGCTGATTCTCCGGCGAGTTTCAGTTGCGATCGCAATTTCAGATTCAACAACGCCAAAACAGTCCACTGACTGAGTATCGAAACCAAAATCGTAGTTCCAGATCCTATGTAAGGCGAAAAAGACCAAAAAATCGGAAATGTTGAAGATAGCCAGAATACAGGAGCTTTTTCTGAAGTGAGCAACAGCATAGATAAAATCACAGGTGGTAACAAGATAGCACCGCCGATCGTACCTGCGGCCCAAATTTCCTGATTGCGGGTTTTGAGAAATAGAAATAGTTGGGTGATGGCTGCGTAGATCAGGATCAGATTCATCCCGATAATTACACCCCAAAATATGGTTGTGTCAAACTTGTCAACCTTGGTTTCATCTGTGAAAATTAGTCCGCAGATGACAATTAAGGATGAGCTGAGGAGATTAATCGCGATCGCAACTATAGCCGGACTTTTTTCGCTCCAAACCAAATCCAGCAGTGGGTAACGCCGCCACAATTTCTGACCGCTGGGAACAATTTGTTGACGATATCTTGCCCAGTCATACAAAGATTGTCTGTCAGAGGTTAAAGATGCTATTACAATTAAGAACATCACCAAATTCAAGGTTAGCAAAGGAAAAGTTTTACCGTAGCCTAGGGGGTCAGATTGGAGTGCAAAGCCTAAGATGATTGGCTGACAGCAGATAACCGCAAAATAACTTTGTCGCTTGCTAAAAACTGTAGTAGTAGGATTGGGAAAACGGCGCTGCCATCCCTGCCACATCCAATAGGTTCCGATACCACAAATTGACAGAGACAAAATAAGGCCACTCACAATATTTTTACCAATTGGCAAGTAAAACCATTGTAAGTTGTCTATATCTACACCTAATGAATTGAATTCGTATCTAGAGATCGTGCCAGAAATTAGATATCTGAGGATGCCAATGGAAGACACAAATGTTCCTAAATCCACAGCACTTACTGTCAACTTAACCGTGGATATTCCAAACACAAACAAAGCGATACCACTAGCTAACCAAGGTTGAAATCCTCCCAACCAACTGGTTGTCAATCCAAATAGCATCGCAGTGCTGTAGAATAAACTACAACTCGCTGCGATAGCCATGTAGAAGCCTAAAATTTCCTGCAAAGGTATTTGAGCAGCTAATCCACTGTATAGATGTAGTGGTATTACCAGAATTGCTGCTAGATAAAGTAAGATAGGAACACCCAAAATTTTGCCCAGAAAAATGGTATTGGCAGATTGGGGACTGAGGCGAATAAAGTTCAGAGTGCCGCGACGTTCCTCCTTATCTAAGTCGCTGACGAGCATATAAGTGCCTGCTACTAATAAAGCTAACACGCTAAATATGCTCATCCAAATAAATATTTCTACCCACCACTTTGGCCAGTCAATCACTAAGTTACCCAAGGTATCTGTGAGACATTTTTCTCCTGGTTTTGTGTCGGTGGTCGCCTTTAAAACACAAAATCTGTTATAGATCGGTTCAGCATTCTCCGCATTACGAAGCGCAACGGGTAACTGGGTGCTGTAATACATGAATAGTAGCAGTTGAGACCCTAATGAGAAAGCAGAGGCGAGCGCCATATTGCCCATTTTCAAGCGGCCTTTGATTTCTCGAAATAACTGGGGATTCCAGTTGCCGATTCTGTCTAGTAAGTTGAGTGTCATAGGTTATTGGTGATTAGTTGTTGGTTATTAGACATGGCGTTGACTCAGTTATAACTCACTGTTCATTGATAAATCTCGCTGGTAGTTGAGTTTCGATCTCCCTAAATTCCCCGATCGAAGGGGGACTTTGAATACATTCTTGTCCCCCCCTTATTAAGGGGGGCTAGGGGGGATCGAGACAATTGTAACTCCGACAAAAGACTGATACTACGTTTAACCTGGTTGTTGACACAAATAGCCGTGGTTTCGACTTCGGTAACGAGGAACAAGCAAATTAGGATACTTGCTGGTGTCCCATCTTCAGGAAAATGGTTTCTAAATCTTCTTGAGCACAGTGGAATTCTGTTAGGGGAATCTTCGCCGTGACGAGTTCGCGTAATAAATTTGCAGCATCTTCCTGGCTTCCCGAAAAGTTAACGCACACCTGCTGAGTTTCCCGGATTGTTTCCCAACTTTCTACCCAAGGAAAGTTTTTTAACTCGGATACTAACGCTTCTAAATTATTACCTAAAACCGACATGAAAATTTGCTGGCGGCTGAGGCGTTTGTAAAGTTCTTGTAAAGGTGCGCTTTCGACCAGATACCCGAGTTCCATGATACCAACCCAGCTACAAAGTTCGGCTAAGTCGCTGAGGACGTGCGATGATATGACTACGGTCATGCCGGCTTGTTGCAAAAGTTTGATAATTTCGCGGAACTGCATTCGGGCGATCGGATCTAAGCCAGAAACTGGTTCGTCTAACAACAGCAACAGCGGTTCGTGGATGATAGTTCTTGCCAAACTCAGGCGCTGTTTCATCCCCCGCGACAGGGTGGAAATTACGCTGTTGCGTTTGTTGGTTAGTTGTACGAGTTCTAAAACGGAGTTGATGCGCGATCGACGATGGGACTGCTGGAGGTTGTAGAGTCGAGCAAAATAGTCTAAATAATCCCAAACAGTCAAGTCGTCGTAGAGGGGAAAGTCGTCGGGAAGGAAGCCGATGCGTTGTTTGAGTATGGGATGCGATCGATCGCGCAACAACCGATCGCCATTAATGTATATTTCCCCTGTAGTCGGTTCTTCCGCCGCCGCCAACATCCGCAGCAAGGTAGTTTTCCCCGCACCGTTGGGGCCGATGAGTCCGCATACTTCGCCTGCTGCTACTTGCAAATCGATGTCATTGACGGCGATATGGCGATCGAATTGTTTCGTCAGCCCGCGAGTTTCTATTGCTAGTTGTTGTGCCATGTTTTGAGCGGTGAGATAAATTTGATGAGGTAAGCTGTTACGCATTTAAAATAGTATTGTAGGGTGCGTCAGCCTGCAGCGTTTCCCTTGCCTAGTAAGCCATTGAGCTGACGCACCCTACAGGCCTCGTTAGTGGTTTAAATGCGTAACAGCTTAGTCTTTGGCATGGAAATAGAAATCTACAACTAGCCTAACCCGTGCTTCCAGGAATTGTCATCTCGTTTCTGAAATTAAAACAAGGACATTCTCGATCGCACAAATCCTGGCTAATATTAACTCTGCACGGAAAATTTCTCGGGATCGATCTTCCAATTTACCCAGCGAATTGCCTCTCTAGGTGATGTCAGATTAGGCGGCACTCTCCAAGCGTGAATGAATCCCGTACTCGGACAAGTCATTTTTAACAAACAAAGCGAATCGACACTATCGGCATTACCTATTCTTAATAGTGAATATTCCTGCCAACTATCTATTGGTTTTGCTTGCAACTCTTGACAAATGCGAACGTAACCAATTCCTTGAATTAACACTCGCCTCACTTCGGCATTTGTTTCTGTTAAAAGCCATTGGGATTGCCATTGATTTGGGTGGAATTGACCGTATTTTTCAGGCAATCTGACGCCGTGATAATAGTAAAAATTCCATCCGTCCGCAAACTCGATCGCGGGTTCTGCTTCCGCGTGCAAGCGGTTTTGACTGTCAAACCGAATGTGGCGGGGGCGATCGCACACCGCGCAAATCTTTTCAAAAGAAAATATCCAACCGCAATGCTCGAAAAGCAGCTTTTGGCGGTGATGTATTTCTTGTGCCTTTTCTGAGAGATTGACGCCTGATGAAGAGATATACAATTGGGTCAAATAGATTTCTTTAAACAAACTCCTAGGCGTTTCAGGGTAGGAGAGCAAATGATATGGGAAAATATTTCCGATCGTTGCTTCCGATCGCTTATATTCGTCAACCAATTCCCTCATTAGCGAACTCAGTGTGCTGTCTGCTTCGGACTCGATCGTCATGCGATTGAACTCATACTCCCACACCAACTGACTTGCAAATTCTCCCACAATCGATGGGGACATCCCTTCTCGGCCTAGCTGTTTCCCCAATCTCTTCCTGTCCCATTTGTCTGAGCAGTTTTGTGAACGATCGTGTTTCAGCAAGTTGAAGATTTGGAGATAAGCGTCGCGGGGACTGCTGCAAATAATCACTTCGGGTTCTTCTAGGCCAATAGCGGCATAGGCAACTTTGACTGCTTCTGTGGCTTTTTGAGCATCAATTGGTTTAGTCGAGAGAGTAAGACGTTTCTGTGCGAGTTCGCCTAACACGCACAGAGGGGTAATTTCATTGCCGTAGAGAGTCAGTTCTGTCAGATGGGTGAGCGATCGCAAGGCGCTGATATCGGTAATTTCATTGTCGCCGAGATTTATTGTTGTTAGATTGGTGAGCGATCGCAAGGCGCTGATGTCGGTAATTTTTGGATTGTGACTCAGATGCAGTGTTGTCAGATTGGTGAGCGAGCCGAGGGAGCTGATGTCGGTAATTTGATTGCTGTGGAGAACCAGTATTGTCAGATTGGTGAGTGAGCTGAGGGAGCTGATGTCGGTAATTCGATTGCAGTAGAGATGCAGTCTTGTCAGATTGGTGAGTGAGCTGAGGGAGCTGATGTCGGTAATTTGATTGTTGTAGAGATGCAGTGTTGTCAGATTGGTGAGGGAGCCGAGGGAGCTGATGTCGGTAATTTGATTGGCACCGAGATTTAGTGTTGTCAGATTGGTGAGCGAGCCGAGAAAGCTGATGTCGGTAATTTGATTGTTGTAGAGATCGAGTGTGGTTAGATTGGTGAGCGAGCCGAGAAAGCTGATGTCGGTAATTCGATTGTTGCTGAGATATAGTGTTGTCGTCGTGCTTGAAAGTCTCCACTTCGCTGCTTCAGCGCCATCAGTGCCAGCCTTTTTTAACAACTGTTTAACTATGTGCCTTGCCCCTTCTGAAAAACTGTCAATATGCCTGTACGCGTCGGCAAAGCGACTAAAACTCATTAGACATCTCCTAACAAGCCTGTTAAGGGCAGGCAGGATGCCTACCCCACAAGAATTAGGGGAGATGTCTATTGGCTCGTTTGGTTGTTTTTCTGACATAAAACACTCCTATAGGGACAAAATTTGAGTGACCACTGATATCTTGCACCAATATCAATAAGGGGCTTTTTTGTGGGTAGGGGCGGGTTTATTTAACCTGTATGCACCCTTTAAAGCTGTTGGTGAACCCTTCGGCTACGCGGTTCCTGAGCGAAGTCGAAGGGCTGGGCATCGCCCGCCCCTACAGCTTCTTGAGAATGGTGAAATATCTCAGTTACAACTGACATCTTCTGACTGAGTTAAGTCTGTTATTTCAAATCTTCCAGCTTAATCCTCGGATCGATCGCCTTCAGCAACAAATCTGCCAACAAATTACCAATAATCAACATCGCAGCCCCCATCATCAAACTCGCCATGACTAAATACAAATCTTGATTAGTCACAGCCTCCAGAGTCAGCTTTCCCAAACCAGGCCAATTAAAGAAAAATTCTGCAATAAATGCACCGCTCAACAAACTAGCAAATTCAAAACCCAAAAGCGTAACTAAAGGATTAATTGCATTCCGCAAAGCGTGAACGTAAATGACTCGATTATCCGGCAAACCTTTCGCCCGTGCTGTGCGGATATAATCTTGACGCAGCACGTCTAATAATTGTCCGCGCATCAGTCTTTGTAAGCCAGCAAAACTGGTAATACTTAAAGCGACTGTTGGCAAAATTAAGTGCCAGCCGTAATCGAGAATTTGACCCCACCAAGGTAAGTCTGCATGGTCAATACTTGTCATTCCTCCGACAGGAAATAGAGGCGAAGTATTCTGTGCGAAAAATAGCAGCAGCAAAGCCGTAATAAAGCTGGGAAATCCTTGTCCGGTGTAGCTGACTACTTGTAAAATACGATCGACAGTCCGGTTTTGATTGACAGCGGCGACAATTCCCAAGGGAATCGCGATCGCCCAAGTTACAATCATAGATGCGATCGCCATTAACAGCGTCGCCGGTACCCGTTCCCACAGCAGAGAAGCCACCGATCGCTGATACACAAAACTGGTGCCAAAATTCCCCCGCGTCACGATTTGTTGCAACCACAGCCAATACTGCACAATCGCTGGTTTATCTAAGCCGAACTGCTGTTCTAGTTGTTTAAGTGTCTCCGGCGAAATCTTCGGATTTTGGCTCAAAGTATCCAAGTAATTTCCGGGCGCGAGTTCAATAATTGCAAAACAAAGAGCCGAAGCTAACAGTAGCGTTAAAAGTGCCTGTAACATTCTTTTGACAACATAGGTAAATGTCTCGTTGCCAAACAGAGAATTCAACATTCGTAAGTTTCGATTAGACTTAATAGAAGTCATACCATTTTAGATTTTAGATTTTAGATTTTAGATTGAGAATTTGGGATTTTTGATTGATTAATTGTTTGTGAAGCATCGATCGCAGCTCATACGATCGCTATATGTTTGCAGTAATGACAGAAGTCGTGGCTTGCGGGTTTAAGAATGCGGACTAAAGTCCTCACTACAAACCTCTTTTATTACGGTCAATTGATCGGACAATTGACAATTGACAACTGACAACTGACAACTGTCAACTGTCAACTGTCAACTGACTGCTGACT
>JAUBOH010000365.1:0-6597 GCA_036700145.1 Microcoleus occultus BM001215366 | reverse complement strand
AAATTTGTCTGGTGCTAGCTTGCTGGAAGCGGATTTGCGGGGAGCGAATTTGAGTAACGCCAATTTGTCGGGAGCGGGTTTGCTGCTGAGTTCTCTGACAGGGGCGAATTTGACAGGAACTAATTTGTCAGAAGCTAATTTGATTGGGGCTAGCTTGAATGTTGCTAATTTGAATGAAGCGGCTTTGAGCGGGGCAATTTTGCCGAATGGAGCTACTCACAGTCGCGATTGATGGGTTGATTAACCGAAAATAGTTTTGGTTACACCTGTTCGATTGCTAGGGAATCCCTGTCCTTTTTAGGGCGGGGAGGATGTCAATATAGCGGTTGAAAACCGCATGAGGTACAAAAGGGCGGTTTGTAAAGCTTTAATATAGCAATCCTAAATCATTTGTATAATTCTTGTAGGGGCAATCAAGAGCCCGGTTGCCCCTCTCTATCCGGGGTAGACAAAGAAAGGCACTACCCCTACAAATTTTGTGACTCATTTAGGATTGCTATAGAAGTATCAGCATCCAGATGCAATAGCGGTTTAGACATTGGCAGCTTCGATAATTTGCTCAGCGGCAATGGATGCGTCTATTTCCTGAGAGTGGGCTGCCTAAAAAGCAAAAATATCGTTCACTTGAGCTTCACTTAAGTCATACTCAGTGGCAATTTGATTTGGTGAAAAACCCCATTTTTGGGATGCGATGACTACTGTTTGCACCCGCAACCGAGTGCCTCGCAAAACGGGTACGAGTTCGCCACTAGCGCCGCGCACATAGGTGATTTCAGGGAATGCAGCATCGTCATTGCGCTGGTTGAGGGTTGCGACTTTTTCGGCTACAGCCCAGAGAATAAACCGATCGAGCGAAATGCTTTGGAGTTTCGCCAGTTTTTCAGCTTCTTGCTGTAGCTGAACGGGTAAGTTTAAGGTGTGGGATGTCATTGATATCGTATTAGTTTGTTAATAGGATTCTAGATTGCGTGGTAGTATAGTCTAAGGCTATGTTTGGGGGCGATCGCCATTCAAGTAGTATAGCCACGGCGGGTTTATCTATAGTCCTGGATGGACAGGCAGTCAGAAACCGGGTTTTTGCGATAATACTTCGTTTCCGACTGGGACTTCCTATGGTATTATATTGGCAGCGTTCCAAAACAGCAGTCCTTTTCTAAAAAAGGCTAAAATCGTTGTAATATATGGATTCCAACTGCTAGTTTGCGGTTGGTGTAAAGTTCGCCATATCTATACCTACCAATAGGAAAAGTAAATTCCATGTCAAATATTCAAGTGAAGATCACCCTTTTAGATGAGTGTCTGGAAGATGGGGAACTACAAGAAATAACAGAAAATCTCCTCCAAGATATTAAGCAAGAGATTGAAGTTGAATCTGCTGGCCTTGTACCTGTAGAAGATTTGCCAAAAGACGCAAAATCTATTGGGGGGTTTTTATTGGGGATGTTGATGGCTGAAGTCAACGCAGCAAATATTAAATCCTTGTTCAGGTTTTTGAGCGATCGCCTACTAGGGAAAACCATTGAAATCGAAGTTACGGCTAATGGTAAAACTCTCAAGGTGAAAGCCAGTAGTATAGTTGAATTGAACGAAGTGCTAAAAGTCGCTCAGAAATTTATTGAAGAGAATAAGGAGTGACAGATGCAAAAAAAGGTAGCTTTACTGGTAGGGGTCAGCAATTATCATCAACAAGGGATATCAGTCCTGCCTAGTGCCACCAAAGATGCGATGGCAATAAAGCAAGTATTACAGCGTCAAGACATGGGTGGGTTTGCTGAAACTGATATTAAGCTACTACCAAATCCGACAAAAAAAAAGATGGAGGATGCTATTGACGATCTGTTTGCCGAGTGCAAGGCAAATGATTTATTACTATTTTATTTTTCCGGTCATGGTTTCAAGGATGAAAGAGGAAATCTTTTCATTGCAACACCTACTACAGAAACTAAGGCGAACAAAACAGTGCGATCTCATACAGCCATCAGTGCCAGTTTTTTCCATGAACGAATGACCGCTAGTTTATGCAAAAAGCAGATTGTGATTTTAGACTGTTGTTTTAGTGGGGCTTTTACTAAAGGATTGGGATTAAGTAATAAATCATGGGCAGTTCTTTCATCCAGTGATGATATAGAATACTCCTATGCTCCAAAAGCTTCTGAACTTTCAATTTACACTCGTTACTTAGTGGAAGGTATCAATACTGGAGCAGGTGATTTAAATAATGATGGCAAGATTTCTATAGATGAATTACACAGATACACCAAAAACAAGGTAAAAGAAGATTCTCCTAACATGAATCCTTTGTTAAAGGATGCCAACGGAGGTTGTAATATTGTTCTGGCAAAATCTAAGCAAGACGATCCAAAGCTAATTTACCGCAAAACGGTAGAGCGATTTGCGCGTGAAGAGGAACAAAAATTAACTTCTTCAAACTGTATTTTTGATGGAAATATTACCGATCATTTTAAGCGCTATTCTCTAGAGGAATTTCAAAAAAAGCTGACTTTGACACCCGACGAAGCCAAGGCAATTGAAGATGAAGTTTTGAAGCCATATCACGAACGGAAGCAAAAGTTCAACGATTACGAAAACTTTTTTGTAAAGGCATTAAAAGAGTGTGATCCCGTTAGTAAAGAAAATCGTAAAACGCTCAAGGAATTCCAACGAGTTCTTAATCTGAGGGACAAAGATGTTGAACAAATTGAAAAACGCATTTTAGATTCTTTAGTAACTCCACCAATTACCAAAGTAAAACCTCCCATCAACCCTATATATATTAAACTACGCGACTTACTAGCAGCAAAGAAATGGAAAGAAGCTGATAAAGAAACAGCTAACGTCATGCTCGAAGCTTATAACAGAGAATCTTCAGGCTATCTATCTGCTGAGGATAATATCAAAAAATTACCAACTGAAGTTTTACAAACAATTAATCAACTTTGGGTTAAACATAGTGGAGGACACTTTGGTTTTAGCATTCAAAAGAAAATTTACCTGGAAGTGAGCAAGGACTATGATAAGCTGAGCGATCGCCTGGGATGGAAAAAAGAAGGAAAATGGTTGCACTGGCGAGAATTAAACTTTAGCGAACAAGCGCCGAAAGGACATCTTCCTAGCGGTATATGTCCTTTGGGTACTGTTGAAGGATTTATCTGGGATGCGTCTTATGTAACTCAGGTTCTTCTCAATCGCAATGACTTGTAAAGTTAAACATCCAATGCTTCAATTTTGGTTAGTTCGACTGTGCCAAAAGAGCAAGTCCTCTATCATCAAAACCCTTCGGAGATGCCCAAACTGTCTCATTTTCTAAAAATTTAAGTAAGCTATCATTATCCAAACTGCCTCCTCTCGTTTGTGCAAAAAAGTTACTTAACTCACCTGCTATTTTAGAACCATCCGTACTCACTAGAGTTTCTCCTGCACCATCTGTAAATGCAGCAATACCCGTCACATTTTCGGCAGGTAAAAAACCGTAAGAGATTGCTTTGTCTTTCAAGCTTTCGCTAAGAAATGTAGTTTCATTTGCAAATTCTCCTTTTCCTGAAAAACCGAGTAACTCAAGCTTGTTATCCTTTTCGACAACAATAAAGCCATCCCCGACTTTCAGCCAAAATATATAAAATTTGCCTGACACAGCCATTAGTAACGTACACTTTAAATCTTCTACCGAGCAATCTTGGGTATTTGCAAGTTTTCGCAATCCTTCAACTGCATATTTGACAAACCTATATGCATACTCTTTTCCTCGATCGCTGTCATTGCAATTAATTATTTGCTCTCGATCTAATATTTCTCCATGAGTAGCTTGTTCTGAATTTATAAATCCAGCCAACTCCTCAACAACAGACTTAGAACCCAAGTGAGATAATTTTGCACAGCCAGCACCATCTGCCACAAAAATCGCTGCCCGTGGCGTTGATACAACTTTTGCAGCATCTTGACATTCTATTTGTGGATGCGATTGAAGGTGAGAACGACCAACAGTAGTAGCACAAATACCTTGCCACTTTATTTGCTCTGGTATTCTGTCTTCTACTGAATCATTCTCTTGAGCTAATTTACTATTTCGATCTTGCTTCGGTTTGCGAAAATTTTTGTTTTTTCTTCTAGAGCTAATTTCTTTGATAAGTGCATCAGGAACTGCATCATTTCCCAATTCACTCTGCTGGTTCTTCAGTTCCGTTAACCTAATATAGAAATTCTTATTCTGATTGGCAGAAATAGCATGATTGAGTGCTTCTCTGCTATCGGGATACTTTCTTTGCAGTTCATTAAATTCGTCAACTGTTAAACCTATGCTCTTTTCTTTGCTTGCTTTTCTGGCTACTTTAGCTTTTTTCTTGCTCATAACTTAGGACTCCATTTTTTATAAAAGAATTACAATAAATATAGACTGTAATTTCTACATTTATTTTGTTTCGATTATATAGCAATCCTAAATGATTTGCTTGCATTATACGCGATCGAGATGCTCGCACTGCCATAATTATGGTTTCGATCGATTTTGCTACTGATTTAGGACTGCTATATTTTGCAAGCAATGAGCATTCAAGAATGCTCAATTGAGAATGAATGAATTTTTTAAATTTGAATTTTATCCCAACCGATAGATGGTAATTCAACACCAGTTCCAGGAGTGGAAACACTTACTTTCGCCATACTTTGAGCAAGCCACTGGAAGAATTCCCTGAATCTGTACTCGGCTAATTTTTTGGGTGGACGATTGGCAGGACAAAACTTACCAAGTTTATTCAAATTGCAGTGGTCGCCGATGCCAATTCCAAACACCAGCATTTTACTATCTTCAGCGAGTTCACGAAGTAGAGCCGCAGCATTAGGATATTCTTTATCATCGGTTGGCTCACCATCGGTCATTAGTACGATCCAAGGTTGATAGTAGGAAACACCACGTTTTTGGTACTGTTGTTTACGTACTTCTAAAACTTCAATAGCCTTGGAAACAGCTTCCCCCATTGGCGTTCTTCCCATAGCCGAAAATGCAGGTACATTAATTTCTAAAATCGATTGGATAGGGATAACTTCATCCACCGTACTACCAAAAGTAATGATTCCTACCTCCACAGCAAATCGTGCAAAATCATCTTGATAAACTTCTTGGATAAACTGATTTACACCTTGATTGAGTAAACTAATTGGATCGCCTGACATACTACCACTGACATCCAAAACCAACATACACGGACAACGAGGCGTTGGATTTTCAATTAAATCATAGTCTTGGTTCTTGAGCTGAATCTTCATATTGCTTTCCAAGTCAACTAATTGCTAATGAAACACTTCAAAAAATAGATAGTTGCACAAAATTACCAAACAATCCTGTCTTCACTATCTCAGCTACTTTTTGGTTTTGTTGGTCTGACTTCTGAGGAGAGGAAACCACTTTGCATAGCAAAATAGTATTCTTGAAACACACCTCGCCATTCTTCTATAGAAGCCCGCTTGGATGTGTCATTAACACCCTCTTTCAGAGTGTTAATAAAAAGGTTTTTGACTTTAAATGATAGATGACTCCAAATAATATACCAGCCTGGTGGTATGGCACCTTCCTCCCCTGGTGGAAAGCCTCCTTTTCCATATGGGAAATTGCCCCCGCGCAAATTTTCTACTGGATTTCCACCACCTACTTGGCTGTAAGGATGTTGTCCCAACATCAAACATTGGAACATTAAAATGGCTAACGAAAATAAGTCGCTTTCAAGTGTTCTAGTAATCTCGGGATAAGGTATACCATGATGTTCTACAGGTGTCATCTCTGGTCTACCTACAGGGCAAGTATAGATTTGAGAAGTCCTAGCATTTTTGACTTGATAGCTGTCTGTATCAATCAGATAAACTTTAAACGTAGAAGGGTCTGCAAGAAAATTACCTAAGTTAATATCCCCAAGGTAGATTTCTTTTTTGTGCAAACTTTCAACTGTATCTAAAAGATGCAACAATACTTGCACAATACCTTTCCTATCTATGTTTGGAAAGTATTGTAAATAGAGCATGGTATGAGCTAGTCTACTCAGTGGTATCCCTCCGGCTTTTTTCATGGCATAGCCTATCCACTCGTCATTGCTATCAAAAATCTCTATCTGGGGCCAGGTTACGTAAGGACTCTTAATCAGGTCTTCTAGAACTCGAATTTGAACAAAAACTTTTTCTCTTAGTTCATGTCTTCTTTCTTGTAATTTCTCCTGATTAAAGATTTTGACTACAATGTTTGGATTTTCTGCCAGTGCATATACATCCCCTTGTCCACCACTACCGATTTGTTCGCCTAGTCTGCGTGGTTGCCTTTGCTCATCATAGATTATGAGATTGTTCATGGTACCTCATGCTTTACACTTTATGGCTTTACACATACTTGCGCGTAAGTTCAGGATGGTAGAAAAATAATTCCATGAATGCACACTAAGATTTTTAGGGTGAGTGGAGTAATCGACGAAAATAGAAAGAAACCGGGTTTTTACTTAATCTGTCGTCTGTAACGCAGTATTGTCGCAAAAACCCGGTTTCTGAGAGCCTAGTAAATGACTGTGCCCGTCCCCACCATGAGGACGATCGCGACATGATATCATGACATAACCTCCAGAT
>JAUBOH010000364.1:0-6616 GCA_036700145.1 Microcoleus occultus BM001215366 | reverse complement strand
GCGATCCGAAGGAAAGCCCGCCCCTACGGGGGCTACGCCAACGAAGAGGATCGCACCGCAGCCAACAAGCCTCAAACACCGCGAAGTGTTGAGTTTAGAACAAGTAGAACCGCTGCGTCAAGTGTGCGATCGCTTCCTCAACTGCGTGCACACAAATACCCCCTGTCCTACTTCTTCCGGCATTGCTTCCGTCGAATTAATCCGCATTCTCAGCGCTTTGAGCAAATCCCTCGAACTCGGCGGACAGCCCCTCATACCATTTGAGATTTGAGATTTGAGATTTGAGATTTTAGATAAAAAAATCAGATCGTGTCCGTTGGAACCAGCGCTGTAAAAGATGTTTGTAGTGAGGACTTTAGTCCTGATAAAAATCAGAGGACTAAAGTCCTCACTACAAACATCTTTTATTAAGGGTAATTGACCGGAATTGATATCACTCCTAACTTTTGAAATTTCCATTTTCCGTTACCAAGTCCTGGCTGTGAAAATAAAAACTTGACTGCTGATTGACAGGCAAAGAAATCATCACCGCAGTACCTTGATTCACACCCGCGCTGTGCAGGGTAATGCTTCCGATCATAGATTCCATTATCCTTCGGGAGATAGCCAAGCCCAAACCGTTACCGCCAAACTCGCGAGTTGTAGAACCGTCAGCCATCACAAAAGGTTGAAACAATTTTTGCTGCTGCTCGGGATCGATACCAATTCCCGTATCTTCAATTGTCACCACCACCCAATCGCTTTGACTGTTCGCGATCCTCTCCGAGGGCTGCGCTAACGCACTTTCGGCACTGCCGTTACTAGCAGAATTTTTACTCGATTCGACGCGCACAGATATACTAATACTGCCTAACTTTGTAAACTTAACGGCATTGCTCAACACGTTTAAAAACACCTGTTTTAGCTTCTCCGGATCGGCATGAACAATAATCGGATCGTGAGGTTCTGGCAAACTTAACTTCAAACCTTTTTCCTCAATCTGAGGTGCTTGCAAATCAATCGCGTCTTCAAGTACCTGAGTAATATCAACTACTTCTAACATCAGAGAGAACGTGCCGGCTTCGATTTTAGCAATGTCCAAAATATCATTAATAATATTCAGCAATTGCATCGATGAGTCGTGGGCCCGCTGCAAGAACTCCATCTCTTCTTCTCG
The DNA here is from genome assembly GCA_036700145.1 of Microcoleus occultus BM001215366. Lineage (GTDB taxonomy): Bacteria > Cyanobacteriota > Cyanobacteriia > Cyanobacteriales > Microcoleaceae > Microcoleus. The sequence goes on along the minus strand of JAUBOH010000364.1, from coordinate 5,460 downwards.
GTCATCGCAGTAGCCGTCCCGCACAATTTGAATAAAACCGATAATTCCGTTGAGCGGCGTTCTCAATTCGTGAGAAATATTGCCCAAAAATTCATTTTTTAACTGATTGGCAACTTGTGCTTCTTTGGTTGCGACTTCCAATTCTCTAGCCCAGGATCTGAGGCGCTGCACCATGCTGTTGAGTGCTTCTGATAGTTGATTGAATTCCCGAATTTGGAAATTTTGCGGCACTGCCTGCGGCGCTTCTGTATCGACTTTCAGCGCGTAGTCTCTCAGTTTTTCCAAAGGACGCGCCAAGTCGCGAGACAGATATAAAGTCGCGACGATACTAGCAGCAACCAAACCCACAATTAAATTAAATAAAACTTGCTGAATTTCTTCCAAACCTGACAGAGCGTAATCTAAACGAGAGACAGCTAAAATAATCCACTTGCTGTTCTCTTTTTTGGTTAAAGGACTGGGGATAGCAGCGTATCCTGCTAGCAATTCCACACCATTTCTTTCAAAGGAAAATAGGTGGAGAAAAGCTTGTCCGCCGGCGATCGCCCTTCTGACAATACTTTTTAGTCGATCGGCATCTGCCTCGGCGTCAATATTGCGGCCCACGCGGTTGATATTCGGGTGCGCCAAAATCGTCCCATCTTGGTCGATCGCCACCGTATAGCCCGCTAGAGACCCCTTGGGAGCGCTGGTTTGCACCGGCAGGGCCGACTGCAAACTCAAAGCATAACTCAACTGCCGGCTGTTGCCGCGACGAATGTAAACAGGAGCGCTCAACACCAAACTCACTTGAGAGTCGCGGCCTTCTTTACCCGCATCAGGAAAATCCTCACCACCCAAAGCCACCTTCTGGTCGTTTGCTTTCCCCTGTCGCTGAGTCGGCCACGACAGACTGATGTAAACGCTCTTGTCATCGAGCAGCGTTTGCTGCTGCTGTACTGGCGGCCAAAACTTGGCAGGTAGCGACTGAATCGGCTGCTGCCCGCAAGTGCTTGCAATCACTTGATTTGTCTGTAAATTAGTCAATTGCAAGCAATCTACCTGGGCTGGCAACCGCTGACCTAATTGTGCGATAAACTTTTGATAATCCTTCGGCTCTACAGATTGCAACATCAAGTTTTCCGAAGCGCCGATCAGATTCGACTTGAGCGATTTCGCCCACTGTTCAATAGTTTCTGCTTTTCTGACTGCACTTTCTGTCAAGTTTTGACGAGCAGTTTCCAGAAGCGTCGAGCGTGCCTTGCGATAGGTAACATACTCCCCCACCAGTAGAACAGGTACGCTCAGCAACAAAATCCGCGACAATAAAATACGGCGAAAGGAGGATTGACCTAACTTAACCATAGGACGTATCTAAATTAAGGTGCAACACCAACAGCGACCATAGTGCAATAAACCAGACCGAAAGCGCGAATTTGTCTCTTAGTACTCTGCTGAGGGGACAACACAGCTTCAGAACAACATTTAAACACAATTATAGAAGCCACTGCAGTAATCTCGATTCTAAGTGTGTTGACTTAAAGATGCTCAGCAATTTGTTTGGCAAGTGGCTGTGATTTCGGTCACACTTCCATCCTCAATTCTCGGAGCAACTGGCAGCCCATCGCCGGGTCAGAAAAATTTTTCTGGCTGGAAAAAGCCTCGGGTTGCCAGATGGCAGTTGGTTGAAGGTAGAATCGCATGGATGCACTCGCCGGGCCGAAGGTAAGAGGCAAAAAGTTGTATTTCCGGCTAATGTACGGAGATAATTTTTGCTCGATCGGACTTTTGTTTTCCGAATGCCTTCTGAAGGTGGGCGATCGAATGGGCGTTTGAAGGCGCGATTCGAGATTGTGCACTAGCGGGAAAGATGGCTTTTCACATCGGATTGATTCGGTGACAACAATTCACCAGTCAAACAATGAGACGATCGAGTTGCCGATCGACTCTCACCACCCCGCACGTAGCTAACATTGACCCAAACAGTGCACCCACGCTCCGTAAATTTGCCCGTAAATTTGCGGTCTCGGCAATAGTCTTTATAGCTTAATCGATGAAAAAAAACTCCAGCAATTATACGTATTATTACACAAACAACCGTCCCAGATATCATCACGCTTATTTGATATCTCCCCTTTTAGAAATGCTAGCGACACTTCAGGAGGCCAGCCAGACAAAACTCCGAGTTTTGGATCTCGGCTGCGGCAACGGGAGCCTCAGTCACGTCATCGCAGAGCACGGCTGCGAAGTAGTCGGGGTTGACACTTCTGCACCCGGAATTGCCATCTCCCGTCAAAGTTTCCCCGAGTGTCAGTTTATCCAAGCAGATATTTACGAACTCCCCGATACCGATATGCTGCACTCATTTGATGTTGTCTTAGCCGTTGAAGTAATCGAACACTTACTTTATCCGAAAGAACTAGCAAAAACTGCCAAAAAATGTCTCAAACCCGGAGGCACGCTAATTCTTTCCACCCCCTATCACAGCTATTTAAAAAACCTGGCATTAGCTGTCTCAGGAAAAATGGAAAAACATTTTACCGTACTTTGGGATAACGGTCACATTAAATTCTTTTCTGTAGAGACGCTGACCAAGTTATTAACATCCGAAGGATACACCGACATTAAATTTAAATTTGCTGGTCGGTGTCCCTATCTTTGGAAATCAATGTTATGCTCTAGTAAGTTCTCGGAACCAGATGAAAAAATATGAGTTTTAATTGGCGACCTGTCAGCGAATTATATCAATTCCGGTAACACCGTCAGGGTTGACTGTTAACTGTTGACTGCGCCGCCCGAAGAGCCCAACGACGGAGTTCATCCGCTCGCGTAGTCGAAGGGCTCTTCGGATAAACGCAGTCGTTGGGTTGACTGTTGAGAGTGAATCGAACAACTGAAAATTGCGCCGCGATCTGAGGGTGGCAACTTGTAAAAATACTTCATGAATTGCCCCCTAATTTATCACCTGACGATGCAACCGGAAACGGTCTAATTTTACTGCACAGACAAGCAACATTCATGAAAAATAAAAAATAAGTTTCCGTAAAAAACTAAAATGAGTATTGGCGTTTGGATATTAGGCGATCAACTTTGGCAGAACCAAGCTGCTCTCAACCGAACAGATGATAAATCTTCCCTACCCGTAATTTTAATTGAATCTTGGCAGCACGTTCAACAGCGCCCCTACCACCGACAAAAATTAGTATTAATTTGGTCGGCCGTGCACTTTGCTGAAGAATTGCGCGGCGCAGGCTGCCAAGTCACTTACACAAAATCGGGCGACTTTGAAACAACTCTCAAAGCTTGGATTCAAGCTCACAATATCACCGAATTGCGGGTGATGGCGCCGAACGATCGACCTTTTTTACAGCTCGTTCAAAACTTGCAACTTCCCTGCAAAATAACCCTAATTCCCAACAATCAATTTCTGTGGACAGAAACGGAATTCAAAGATTGGGCATCTGGCCGCAAACGTTTGTTAATGGAAGACTTCTATCGAGCCAGCCGCCAGCGTTTCCAAGTTTTAATGGATGGCAATAAACCTGTCGGAGGTAAGTGGAATTTTGACTCATTAAATCGCCAACCGCCAAAAGGCAAAATGAATTCACCGCAAGCTCTTTGGTTTGAACCGGATGCCATAACTCAAGAAGTTATCGAACAAGTTAAGTCTCTATCTTTGCCAACTTACGGAAAAATTGAACCTTTTCGCTGGGGCGTGACGCGAGAGCAAGCACTGCAAGTATTAGAGAATTTCATCGAACAGCGTCTCCCGACTTTCGGCCCTTATCAAGACGCGATGGTAACGGGGGAGGAAACAATGTGGCATTCCCTAATTTCTCCGTATTTGAATATTGGTTTGCTACATCCTTTAGAAGTTATTCAAGCCGCCGAAACAGCCTACCTCGACAATGACTTAGATTTAAATGGTGTCGAAGGTTTTATCCGCCAAATTCTCGGCTGGCGAGAATACATTCGCGGTGTCTATTTTTACGTAGATGCTGATTATTTTCAGAAGAATTGGTTCAACCACACTCAGCCGCTGCCGGAGTTTTTTTGGGACGCTAGCAAAACTGATATGAACTGTTTGCAGCAAGTTTTAACTCAAGTCGAAGACAGCGCTTGGGCGCACCATATCCAGCGGTTGATGATTTTGAGCAATTTTGGTCTAATTGCTGGAATCTCTCCCCAAGAGCTAGAAAACTGGTTCCACAGCGCGTTTGTTGATGCTTACGACTGGGTAATGCAGACTAATGTGCTGGGTATGGGTTTGTTTGCTGACGGCGGTGTGTTGGCGTCGAAACCCTACGCTGCGAGTGCGAATTACATCAATAAGATGAGCGATTATTGTCGGGGGTGCAAGTTCGATCGCCAAGTACGATCGGGCGAAAATGCCTGTCCGTTCAACTTCTTCTACTGGGACTTCCTGGCGCGCCACCGGGACAAACTTCAGTCGATCGGTCGCATGAGCTTTATCCTAGCCAACCTCGACAAAATGCCGCCGGAAGAACTGGCTACCATCCGCGAAAAAGCCGCAGAATGGCACTTAGTCAGTTGACAGTTGACAGTTGACAGTTGTCAGTTTTCCAGCTTTCCAGCGAACAGTCAACAATGCCCGATGCCCCATGCCCAATGCCCCATGCCCAATTCCCAATGTCCGATGCCCGATGCCCCATGCCCAATTCCCAATTCCCAATTCCCTTTGCAATTCTTATTTTTTGCTTGACTTTTCCCGAAACATTCCACAGCGTTTCCACAGGCTAGTCTGAGGTTTTCCACAGATTCGAGGAAGTTTTCCACAGAAATTAACGGCACGATCGCATCTTGCTGCGGAATTGGGGATTTCGTTAACCTGCTGCCAAATCCCTCATACAAACCCCAAAATATAAATTTATGTAACAAATAAATGGCTGAAAAGCCTATTATTTGGTAAATCATTTTTTGATCGAAAGGACTTTGTAATATTTCGCAACATTGACAAACCTACCCCCTGATAGCGCACAATGATGCGACCTACCTAAAAAAAGCGCTCTAATTTCGGCAGTGCCTACACCTGTATCCGGCCGAAAGGGGGTTCTGTTTTCAATTTATTAGCGAGACTAAAAAAATGATGAACCCAACAGTCAGTATTTTTGCCGAAATTCCCGAAACGCTGCACGATTCTCTCAAAACTTACCTGGAAACTCATCCCGAATGGGATCTCGATCGAGTATTCTCCGCCTCCCTGTCGCTGTTTTTGTTGCAAAATGCCGACAGCGGTACGCCGGAAGCTTCGCGGGGCTACCGCCAAGCTGCGAAAGTTTATCTCGAAACGCTGTTTCAGTACCCTCAAGACCTGCGAAGCAGCAATAATGTAACTAAGTAAGTAAGTCGGTGTAAATAATTCAAGGTTTGTAGTGAGGGCTCCATTCCCTTTAAAAAAGGGCTAAAGCCCTCACTACGAACCTACCCGTGCGTAATTGTCAAATTACTTAACATACTTTG
>JAUBOH010000363.1:0-6617 GCA_036700145.1 Microcoleus occultus BM001215366 | reverse complement strand
ATTTTGAGCGAGTACCGGGTTTGAGGTTTGAAGATTGGACAATTTGAGGAGTCGGGTGAGGGATTAAGGGCGATCGGGCGATCGCATCACAGCAGATTATAACTCAAACCAGAATGCTTTGTTGAAACTCGCGCCGAATTTCATCTAAAATTTTGCGATCGCTCAAATCGCGGTGCCACCAGTGGCTACAGCCATCTTGACAATATTTGCAGTATCTGCGTGCATCGGCGATTGCCAATAAACTCATTAACAGAAAAAAGGCTTTGATAAATTCTAAGGGCGGCAGTTTCAAAAGCTTTGCTATTTGTTCTTTTAATCGCCCTTTGCTCAGCAATACGCAAGGGGTGTAAGTTGCACGAAGTTTTGATTTAGTAATAGCTAGGCAAACATCTTCTTCTCGCGCCCCTGCTTGGAGAGTCATGTAGGATATCCGCTGTAATATCTCCTGCTGCGCTTCGGTTGGGAAGCTTAAAAACCAGTTTTTTGCATCTTCTTGGCTAATTAATTCTTGTTGAATTTGATTGATGGTAATTTCAATCATCTGTTGATTTAAGCTTGCCGGATGCTTTTGCTCGATCGATCGCCTCTTGAATCAAAAGGTAGACAAAGTTGGAGATCGATCGCTTTTCGAGATCGCACAACTTTTCGAGATCCTTTTTAGCCTGTGTTGGCAAAACCACTGAAATCCGCTCGCTGTCGCTCATGCCCTGCAATCTGTTGGAAGTTTCCCCTCCGCAGCCACCTCGGAAGTCCAGCTTGCAATGGGCGATCGCGCTTTTGGGCATGAAATGCGATCGCTTCGATGAATACATAAAATACAAATTATTTTTCAAGGGCAGGATATTTTAGTTTCTGTACCAACGTTATCAATTAAATAACTATTATTATTGAGTACAAAAGTAAAATCTCTGTATTCACACTCTTGTGGGCTGCCATTTTTAGGAGAATAACGCAATGAAACTGTCATTATCGGTCTAGTCGGCGATGATTCTTTCGTAGGCTTCGGGCCATCAATAACTTCGATAGAATTAAAATTGCTAACAAATGTTTTTTGATTGTCTGCATCTGTTGAACTGTATTTTTTCCTGAAATTATCAGTTGTAAATTTTTTCCCGGCTGCCTTATTATCTTTGACTGTCAGTTCATAAAAATTCTTGAGAGTTTGCTCAGGTGTTGAACTCACCGGAGTATTTGTTGCAGGTGTCGAACTCACCGGAGTATTTTTGGAAGGTAAGACTTCAATATTAATTGTGTAGTCTGACTGATTCGGTGCAGAAACTTCAATAATATAATCTCCTTCACTTGGCAGTTGACCTTTCCATTGAGTTCCTGCCTTGACAGCATTACCAATTGCTTGACCGTTAGGAGAAATAATTGCCACATTAACATCTCCCTGCTTGATTTGCACAGTCATGGGCTGTCCACTACCGCAGTTGATCGAGTAGCGCTTTGTTTGATTTGTTACTAGACTGCTACTAATTGTTTTTTGTGTACTACCTTTATCAAAGTTTACTCGTTCCTCTGAAACCGAGGGTGTAGGTGAATTAGTTTGCGATCGCACTTCTTCTTTAGGGCTTGAGTTAGGTGACGAACCTAAACTTATAGACTGAGGAGAACCCTCTTGAGCCTCATAACCCGCTGGGCATTGAACAACATTATTACCGGGAGATTTTTGATTAACAATTGTTGATAAATCCGGGAAAGAAGTAGAAGCTTGAGATTGTTCGCACAAAAAAAGTCTTGAAGTGCTATCTTTTTCAATTGCAACAATACCAACATAACCTTTGAGACCAGATTTTTTGGGTTCTGCAACAGCTACAACTACTGAATTATTAGACTTTTGAGGAATTTGATATTTATAATTTTCTGTTTCTGATTTTATTCCCAGACCTAAATCAGGAATTTTAGTTGCAAAAGAAGCCTTTTCTGCAAATACAGCTTCTTGCCCTTTGTTCATTGATGCTACATATTGTTTAGCTTCAGATTGTTTTACTTTGTTTGCCTGATTCGTAAATGAAGGTAAAGCAATAGCACTTAAGATTAATACAATCACTCCAGAGCCAATCAAGGCTTTAAATTTATCCGTTTTTTTTACGGTTTTTCCTTGTGGAGGCTTTACTTGTTGTGGACGCTGTACTTGTTGTGAGATTGGAACGGTAACTTGTTGTGGAGGCGTTACTTTTTGCGGTATTGAAACTGGAGCTTTGGGTTTAGTAGAGACATTGGGTTGTCGTATACCAGGAGGAGTTGCAAACATATCTTTACCATTAAGCTGGCGTTTTCGTTCGCACCAATAACATTTATGATAACTTTTAGAATAGTAATGCCCGCCCTCAACAGAACATTGATTTAATTCTTTAATTGCTACATCTAATGCTATTCGCCAATCAGCAGCACTAGGTCGCGCATAAGGCTGATTATGCCCGTCATTAAAGCATTTACGAAATAACTTCTGAAGTTCAGGATGTATTATATTGATCGGCATCGACAACTTACCGGGACGCAGTTTGGAGTTTGAGCCATACATCCAGTATCCATGCTCAATTAGCTGGTCGATATTGGGTGGTTTGCCACTTCCTGACCATGTTCCAGAAAAAGGATGATAGCCAAACAGTAAATGCCAAATGATTACAGCTAATGCGAAACGATCTTGAAATTCTGACCTATCTACATTTTGTACGTTTTGACCCAACATCTCTCTAGGTGTAAATTCTTGAGATGCCACAGGACTACGATAAATTTTGCCTGTTTGTCTATCGAATATTTGGAATGAATCTGTATCTACAATAGAAACAAGCGCTTTAGAAGTAACTAACATATTCTCAGGCTTCAGGTCGCCAACTACGTACTTATTTGTGTGAATTGCTTCAACAATTGAGGCAATATTTATTGCTGTTGTATGCAGGTAAAGCCAGTTAAAAGCAGGTGCTATTGTTTTGCGAAGATTGTGATTATATACAGAGATTAGCGGTTCTCCATTATCAATGACTGGCATTAAAAAACCTAAGATTTTGCCATAACTATCTTCTAACAAACACTTTGGCCACGCGATTGAAACATGACCTTGCGAGCGGGTAGGATCAGCAGGTTTATTTTTCACCATCACTTGTAACTTGTCGATTTTCTCTTGAGTGATGGTATGGTAAACTTTTGCTACAAACCCTGGCTTGTTTGTTGGATAAATGCTCCCTTCTCCTCCACTCTTAATATTCCCTTGATTGTCGAGTTCAATCCACTCACCAGTATCTACACATTTTAAGCGTATCATAATAGTTTAATATCTTCCATTTTTCAGAAACCAAACACAGGAAATGATGGTTAAGTTAAAAATGAAGTAAGCCAGTTGCCATAAAAAAATAGGCAGGTGTGTTTGAATTAAGCTACAAACTAAAGTCATTACTAATGCAATGACTATAACTTTAGCTATATCGAACGACCAATCGGGTAATCCATCGATAAGTCTTGCTCTTGCTTGTGTGCGTGGTCTCGATGATACTTCACATCTCTGTGTTGTAGCGACTTCTCTGTTGGCTTTGTCAAATGCTGAAGTCTCCGTCTGCGTTTCTCTTTGAATGCCAAAGTTACTGTAGACACACAACAACAAGGTTTTGTCATCATCAGTCTCTTGATTAACTTGTTCAGAATTTAAGAAATCCTCAATTTCCATCTCCTTTTGATTTACGGTATTTTGTGACAACATTATTTGTTCTTCCAAAGGTTTAAAAAAATTCTCAAAAGGTCTCCAAGCTTCGCGCTTTACCAAAGATATATTTTCAATGCCATCGGTTGCTGCACAGATAAACTGGTAACAACCTGACTTGACATCGACTTGCATCTCCCGCTCGGCATAGGAAGAAGTAACAGGGGTTGTCTCATTGGGATACCTCTTACCTTTGTCTGGTCTAAAAAGTAGTTCATAATTTTCACCTTTGGAGCGTCGTACCACGATCAGTCCATCACCAACTTGCATGGCTGCCAGCCATTTTGGGGTGGCTACAAAAATCAGTAAAGTGCAAGCTAAATCTTTTAGTGAATAACCTTTTTTTTCTGCCTCCTTTTTGAGACTCGCTTTAACTGTTTCTAAGACGGTATAAAAAATATCCCGAACTTGTTCATTACTTGGTTGATGCTGCCAGCACATTCTGCTCTTGATTTCAGATAGAGCTGTGTTTACTGCCAGAGCAGAACCAATTTCTGAGTGCCTAGCGCTGCCCATACCATCGGAGACAGCGCCAATGATAATCTGATTGTCAGAAAAAGTTTCATACTTTGCGGCATCTTGACAGGGAAGTTTTTGATCTATGTGATAGCTTCCTTGGACACTAACACCAACAACTTGCCATTCCATAATTTAGCTCCTATTTAAGCAGTTGTCTGGGCCCATTTGTCCGTAGGAGGAAGCGAGATTTGTTGACCTATTTGGCTTTCTGATACGATCACCATGCTGTCAGATAGCCACTTAAAAAATTCCTTAAAATTCAATCCTTGGAGCATGACTGGCGGTAATTCAAGCGGAGCGATTTGTCGGAGTGTATTCATGTCAGCTCCTTGAACTCCAACTGCATAGAAAAGGAAATTACCCAAGTCATACTCCTGCCTCACACGCTGTGCGGCAGTTTTCCAACATTCGCCATCAGTTGGTCCACCATCTGTGATTAAAATTATCCGTGGCTTATAACAAGGAATACCATAACTGTTATAAGTTTCTCTTCTACTGTCTAGCTGATTAAGTGCAGATTCAATCCCGTTACCCATTGAAGTAGAACCCGAAGCTTTCAGTTGCGGGGGATAAAACTGATCGACTGTGATAAAGTCTTGCACAGTGTTCACAGAACTATCAAAGGTTATGATGGTTACTTCCACACGCAACGATGCTTTTCGATCTTGCTGCACTGCTTGTTTGAAAGTAACTAATCCTGCATTTAACTGATCTATTGGCATACCTGACATAGAACCAGATGTATCTAGTAGCAGCACAACCGGACAGCGCGGCTCACCGTTTTGGGCGAATTCAATATCTAATGGCATTTGTGTCTCCTAATACTATTGACTTAAAACTCGAATCAAGACTAGATCCTTGTACTTACGGCTTAGTTATTTCTCTGGTTCGCATCCAGCTAGCAAGATGCTCTAGTTGAGAACGTAGAAATAGTTTGACCTTCGGCTTTTGGCTAATGTGATTAGCTATACTAGGACTAACTTTGTAGTAGATTTTAACTAGCTGCTTACCAAAAGTATTACTCAGAAGGTGTCGATCCCTAAATTGCCTGAATGTAGTTAGATCGGGATGTCTGGATGTTGAATAAGCAGCCGTAGCAATAAAGCAAGAATCACTGCTACTTTCAACTGATTCGGATAATTCATTGATAATTTCATCGGAACTGAGTGATATCCTGGATGCTAAATACGTTGCAAAATTTCTAACATTTCGTCGATCGCGATTAGCTTCAATAGAATCATAGAGTTCTTTTATTGAATCATAAGATTCGGTGGTTCCCTCAAGTTTCCACCCCCAACCACGATCGTACCAGTATTCCCTACACCACTTCCCTTGTTTATCCTCAGTGATGTAAGCTACGCCACAAGCTTCTCTTTTATCGTCCAAGAATAGGTCGTGATGCAACTGCTTTTTCTGAGGATCTGAATCATTGGGATATGGAAACAGTAAATCTCTTCCATCTCGGCGAGTGATTACCTCCAAATCCCTGATACAACCGTGTGGCCCATCAAAGTACCTTAAATAAGTTCTTTGTCCTTTTGCCATAGTTCTTACTCTGACCTACCAATAATTCGGATAGTTATCGCGACCTCCTCTGGGAAAAAGGTAGTTAAGCGAAAATTTTGCATAGCAAAGCTTTCACCATCGCACTCACAAAGAGCTCAGTCCGCAGAAGGCGCATTGCAGCCTCCTATTTATATATCTGGGAAAATTCCAAAAATTATGCAAAAACCCAGAAATTAGATGCTCTCCGAGAAAACCTCTGACAGCCTCCTATTTATATATCTGGGAAATTTCAGAAAATTATGCAAAATCCCAGAAAATAAATGAGAAAATTTTCTTCCCGTGCCAAAGACTGCAACCAAAGCCAGAAGTACATCAGGTTTCCGCCCGTGTCTCCTGTCCGATCGCTAACTTTAGTCAGTAATGCCTCAAAATCAGTATCAAAAGGCTTTTGACTTGCAAACTACACCCTTTGCCTTTCGGCTTTCACTTATAATAAGCTAGCTGTACTTTATATTTTCACAACTTACATCAGGAATTATGTTAGGATTGCATCAGGAATTTTTGACCCCTCAACCTATGGCACCCACCGAGCAGTTCAGCCAAGCCGCCCACCACTGGGACTTGGAAACCCTCTACACAGACTTGGCCTCGGCTAAGGGAAAACGACTCACCCCCGTTGAAAAGCTGCACTTGCGGGGGTTGCTTTGCGGTTGCAGTCCCGGTGAAATAGCCCAAAAGCTGGGTAAGGATGCTAAAGGTGTTGAAAGTGACCTCTGCGCTAGTGTCTATAAGTATGTTAAAAGTCTGATCGGTAAAGGTAATGAAAAGATAGGTAATTGGAGAAATATTGCTGAATGGCTTGAGGATGCTGGATATAAAACTAAGCCACCTG
>JAUBOH010000362.1:0-6621 GCA_036700145.1 Microcoleus occultus BM001215366 | reverse complement strand
TCTTGAACAGGCTACGAGGGCCTGTTCCACAATAATTATTGGAGAGGTCTAATGATTGTTGCAAGACTTTAGAGAAATGATATAAGTTCGGGTTGAGTGCAGTCGAAGATACTGTGGTTGATAATTTTGCCTGGAATTGTTACGCAATCTCCTATTTTAGTCTCAGCAATCCGATCGCGTTTGAATGCGAGATGTTCTAAATGCACGAGCGCAATGCTCACAACTTCCCCCTCGACTTGGCCGCTGGTGAAACAACTCCCGTGGCTTTGGTTGCTCCTTCTATCAACGGTTAATTTTTAACCTGAGATTGATAAAAAGCGCTCCTAGAAATAGGGGCGCTTTTTGTTTGGAAAAATATATTTTTAGTGCACTTAAGAATGTCAGTCCGCTGATGGGTGACTAAAGAGCTTTATTGCTCATAGGGCAGAAGCGTTTGTGGTTCTTTTGCCTCTTGATTGTTCTCTCTTAGTGCAGAAGATATACATATCCTACTATGAGAGTTTGCCATTTTTTTGTGAGCGCGTTAATCAGCAAGTCAACAGATATCAAGTCTCCCAACTTACCCAAAAGTTCGGCAGCACAACGGCGTACCCACTGATGTCGATCGTTGAGGGCGATGCTCAGGGGTTCTAATGCTCGCCGATCGACGACTTTCTTAGCCTCGCCCTTTTGTACCGCACATGACTGTAGCAGTTCGTGATTTAACTGAGCCAAATTTTGATGTTGCTTGGTTGGAGTTCAAAGAGCGATCGATCTATTTTGAGTTTACTGCTTCGGAGTTAGTTTTATTGATTCACGACGGTAGTCAGAGGTAGATTTCGATTTACCGCCCAAGTGGGGGCGGGTTTTTGAGATTGTCGATTTTTGGCAAATATTTTTGGTGAACCCGCCCCTACAGATTTGCCCAGTCAAACTATTCCTTCTGCTATGGCTGGCAGATTTTTTTGAGAGTTGTTTCTTCGGGATGGTTGGTAATATAATTGCTCAGCCATTGGCAACTAAGTTTGATTAAACTATCTAAATCGAGTTCTAAACTCCAGATTCTTAATGTAGAATCCTCGCTGGCGGAAACGAGAGTTTTGCCATCGGGACTGATGTTAACGTCGTTGACTCGATCGCGATGTCCTTCAAAAGTCGCGATCGCCCAGCCATCTGGTATACTCCACAGTTTAATTGTGCGATCGAAACTCGTGGATGCCAAAGTTTTACCGTCTGGACTGAAACTGATACTTTTCACCCAAGTTCCGTGCCCTTTGATTGTTTTGATTTCGGTGCCAGTTTCAGGATTCCACAATTTAATTGTACTGTCATCGCAGGCGGATGCTAGGATTTTGCCGTCGGGACTGAAACGCAGGCTGGTAATTCGGCTGTTATGCGCTTTGGGAATTCTTCTGGGAACAGATTCTAAATCGTTGAGATTCCACAAAATTATCGCGCGATCGTTCCCAGCAGATGCTAAAGTTTTGCCGTCCGGGCTGAATCTGACGCTTCTGACTCTTTCGAGATGTCCGGTGAGGGTTTTGATTTCAATGCCGGTTTCGGCATTCCACAATTTAACAGTTCGATCGATTGCTGATGATGCTAAAATTTTGCCATCGGGACTGAAAACAACGCTGTCAATTGACTGTTTATGCCCTAAAAGAGTTTTGATTTCGCTGCCGCTTTCCAAGTTCCACAATTTGATAGCTCGATCGCCCGCGGAGGATGCTAAGATTTTGCGATCGGGACTGAAATCAATGCTGGTGACGACGGCTTGATGTCCTCGAAAAGTTTTGATTTCGCTACCATTTTGTGCATTCCACAGTTTAACAGTGCGATCGCTGCTACCGGAAGCAACCGTTTTGCCGTCGGGCGAGAAACTCGCGCTTAAAACAGGGCTGCTGTGGCCTTCGAGGACTTTCGGTTCGATGCCGGCGAGGTTCCAGAGTCTGACAGTGCGATCAATACCTCCCGTTGCCAAAGTGCGACCGTCGGGACTGAAACTGAGGCTGGTAACCCTGCCGGTGTGTCCTTTGAGCGTTTGCGGCTCAATGTCTCCCAACGGCGCTAAATTCCACACTTTCACAGTGCAGTCGTCGCTAGCGGTAGCCAGGGTTTGACTGTGACTGCCTCTCGGACTAAATTTGACGTTCCAGACTTCCCTGCTGTGGGCTTGCAGGGTTTTGAGGAGAGTCAGGTTTTCGGCATCCCACAGCTTGACTAAACCGTCTTCGCCACTGGATGCGAGGGTTTTGCCGTCGTCGGAGAAACTGACACTTCTGACAGCATTAGTATGGCCTGTCAGCGTGGCTATTTCTGTCCCATCTGCTGGATTCCAGAGTTTGACAGTGCGATCGCTACCAGAAGATGCGATCGTCCTCCCGTCGGGAGAAAAAGCGACGCTAGTTGCCCATCCCCTATGTCCTGTAAAGGTTCGTAGGGGCAGTGCCCCCGGGAGAGCCCTGCCGTCTGCGGGATTCCAGAGTTTGACAGTGCCGTCGGAACCCGAAGATGCGATCGTTTTGCCATCGGGAGCAAAACTGACTCCTCTCACCCAGCCCTTATGTCCTATAAGGGTTCTGATGATTGTGCCGTTGGCGAGGTTCCAGATTTTGATAGTAGCATCGTCGCTAGCAGATGCGATCGTCTTGCCGTCAGGTGAGAAACTGACAGTCCAAACGTTGTCGCGGTGTCCTGCGAGGGTTCGTAGGGGCAGTGCCCCCGGGAGAGCCCTGCCATCTGGGTTCCAGAGTTTTACGGTATCGTCTTCGCTAGCGGAAGCGAGGATTTTGCCATCGGGAGAGAAAACAACGTTTCTAACGTTAGCTTGATGTCCGTCCAGCCGATCGCGCTCTCGGATGGTGTAAATTGCTTGTTGAAGTGCCGAAATTACTTGCTGCCGCGTATCGAGTTTAGCAGTACCCGACTTTTCCAACTGTTGGAGTTTGTCTCCTGTTTTCACAGATGCAATCAGTGCCTCAAAAGGATTGGCAACCAAAGTAGTTTTTGCCGACACACTTTCGAGGATGATGTTTGTTTCTGCGAGGTTGCGATCGGCTTTAATGACTTGCACCTGTACGGCGATCGCTCCTGCTAGAGAAAATGCTAAAATTGTCGAGCCGATCGCAATTATTCTTCGAGCTTTTTTCTTCGCTGTTGTTAATTCCAGTTTAGCTTTTTGCTGAGCGAAAGTCAATGTTTCATTTGCTTGTGCCAAAATCTGACTTTCTTCAGCTTGCAGTACCAAAGCCAATTCAACTTCTCGCTTTTCCAAATCTTGAGATGCTGCTAAGAAGCGGTAATCCAGATAGCTCAAATTTTTATCGATCGACCAATCCAGAGCTTCTTGCAGCGCATTGCCTCGCAGCAACCGCGAATTATCCTCAAAAATAGCAGCATTCCAAGCATTAAAACTTTCTGAATAATGCCGCAGCTTTCCTAACTGTTTTTCCACCCATTCAAGATTAAAAACTTCGGCATAAATTTGGTTATAGACTTTTAATTTGCCTTGATGCTGAACTACTAAACCTGACAGCCGCAATTCGGTTTGTTCGTGACTGCCATCGGCAAAAAACCCCCCAGAGGTAGGCACGGGGGCACTACCCCTACAAAACCATGATTTTCCTGGGGTTGGGGGGGGTTTGCGGATTCCAAAATTTGTTGGTAAAGCCCCAATAACTGTCCGGCTTTTTGCTGATTTCTTAAAAGCCGATCGCGAATAGTTTTCAAATGTTCCGGCTCATCCTGAGACTCCCAATTCTCAAGAATCCGCAACCTCACCAACCCCGCAACTCCATCCTGCTCTTCCCCTGTAGAAAAAGCATCCAGCCTATCTCGACCGGCGTCATCTGCGCCTCTACGGTTAACTCTATTCAACTCATTTTCCAACACCAACTTGCAGAGCTTTTGCGTCAAAAAAGGCTGTCCCCCCGTCCAATCCAATATCTGAGCGATCGCCCTTTCAGGATTGGATACCAACCCTTGCCAACCATCAATCAAAGGCTGCACTTCATCGATCGCAAAACCGCCTAAATTTATCGCCTTACCAATATTAAAAGGAGTTTGAGTTTTATCAGCAATCAAATCCGAAGGGCTCGCTACTCCCAACAGCGCAAAAGTCAGGCGGCGGTAGAGAGGATTGTCAACTCTTTGATTGTAAAACCAACGGATTAGAGCAAAAAACTCATCCGCCGAAAAATTCATGCTCAACACTCGATCGATCTCGTCAATAAAAATAACTATATTTTGGGTAATTTCAACTAAAACTACTTCTTCAATAAACAAACTAAACCGCTGGAGTGGCGATAGCACATCCAGGCGACCGCGCCACCAATTCCGCCAATTAATTTGATTACTTAACTGACAGCTACTGACCAAAGAATTGATAATTCCTGCATACCATTTTTCGGGAGTTACATCTTCCTTCCCAATCCCAGTTAGATCGATGAAAGCGCAAACAGTACCTTCAGCTTGCAGCCTTCGCATCGCCCGCACCCGCAAACTAGATTTACCCATTTGGCGCGAATTCAGCACGTAACAAAACTCACCCGCCCTCAAACATTCGTAAAAGTCCAAGTCTGCTTGGCGCGTCACGTAACACGACGCATCTGCTGGGAGACTTCCGCCAATCTGATATTCATCGCTAACTGGAAATTCTTTCATCATTGCTTGCACCCAAATCGAGATTTGATTGTACGATCGCAAACCAGACTGTGTAGAGATTCACCAAAAAACCTGACTTTTTCGGATTGCGATCGGGCTGCACCTGATTTTTCCCTATAAATTCATAGCCGAAAGCTATTTATCAGTTCCTATAATACCTGATTTTATCACCATTGCGGTTCAAGAGTTTTAGCAAGAAACTGATAACAGAAAGCGAAAGGTGCAGCAAACAAAACGCGAATATTCAATACTCTGAACACTTTGAACAACAAGGAATAACTAAAATGAAAATCGAAGGCACTAACTTCAGTGATAAGTTTACACCGCCCGCACCTGACCCTAACTGGGAATTGGTTGCCAAAGCCGACCCTTATGTGTACGAGGAGGGTCGCACCGCCCGCATAAACCGCGATATTTATCAGGTTTTAAGCCGCGAAAAAGTTGCCGAAGTACAGCGTATGGTGGATCAGTTCAACAACTTGACCGACGAACAGTACCGCTACGAAGGAACTTTTGACTACGCTGATGAGTCGGTTACTACGAGTACCAATTTTGCGGCGTGCCAAAATCAATCCTCTCGCAAATGGCGTTGGTTTGGTTTGCAGATTACTGTTAATGAGTGTTTAGGCCGCAAGATTATTGAAGGCGTAAACAACCAGGCAATTACCGCCTTTTTAACAGCTATTGCCGCTATCAAACCATTAGGTGGTATTATTGCCACCGCTATCAAAATTCATCTAGCGATTTACAAAAAATGGATGGATTGGGCTAGTGATTACTGCGGTAATAAGGGCTTTGAAATCAACGCGACCTGGGTAGGTGTAATCACAATTTCCCGCGTTTGCAAAAAATTTGGTTAGACCCTATTGGTAGGGTGCATTAACAACGCACCCTACTATTCACTTAACTGCGCTACAGCAATCGTGGTCGATCGATCGGATACAATGAACTGCAAACTATGCTTTTCAAGCTAAAACACGGCAGAAATATTCGCGGTACAAATTGCAGCGCGGCATGACATAATTGTTTTGCCGCCGTACAATTCCCATGCTGTGCAATTTGTAGATTTGCATCGAATCTAATTCAACTGGTTCGGCAGAATTCACAACTTTTTTCAAAGCTAAAGCTAATTCGGGATTGTGTTGCAGTATTTCTAAATGCTTGCGTAAATGACTGCTGTAAATTCCCGATTCTGATGCCGCATTTTCTAATAGCTGAGTTAAAGAAATTTTCCCACAAGTAATCTCATACATTGCCAATCTGACTAAATAAGGATGTCCGCCGATCGCACTTATCAACTCTCGCAATTGCCCCTCATCCAAATCCAAGCCGTGCACCCGTGCTAAATCGTAAATTTGGTGCCTCTCAAACTCCTGCAACTCAACGGGAACCCCCGCATTAAACGGCGATTGATTCATGTCCAAAGGAATATAAACTTCGGTAGAATGCGCCATTACCAAGCGCTGTTTTTGCCAGATATCCGAAATCTTGGCTTTTTCGTGCCAGCTTCGCAGCATCCCCAGAAAGTCTTCCACTACTTCAGTGTAGGCAAATAGGCGATCGACTTCATCCAATCCCAACACCAGAGGATTTGCTGTTTCTGCTAGCAAATACTCTTCAAAGTAAACCGTACAGTTATCGTTGCTGCCCAGAATATCCGTATCCCAATATTCGTTTAACTTATTTTCTAACTTTAACTGTCGGCTTACCATCAAACACAACCAGCGCAAAAATTTATCCAAATTTGTTAATATTCCTCTGTCTGCTGCGCTCAAATCCAGGTAAACTGCATGATATTTGTCCCCCTGGGCGCGAGCTAAAATGCGGTTCATCAATGAAGTTTTGTCCATCATTTCTGGTGCTTTAATCCGAATTAGAGAACCGGGTTTCACAACTGTTTCATCGCAGAGTGATTCGATGTTGGAACGCTCTATATAAAAAGGTGAGTCTAAGGCTACGCAACCTTCGGGAAACTGCAAA
>JAUBOH010000361.1:1204-6644 GCA_036700145.1 Microcoleus occultus BM001215366 | reverse complement strand
AACCTCGGTTTAGTTTGGTTTGTAGTGAGGACTTTAGTCCTCAGATTTTTGGAGGACTTTAGTCCTCACTACAAACCTCGATTGCGAGTAATTTACCGGACATGATATGAGGGTTTAGCCGATCGTCCTCGCTAGCAATACGGGACAATTGGCATAAACTCGCACGTAGTCTGACAGAGAGTTTCCGAGGAGTCGATCGAGATCCACAAAGTTTTTGGCAACATTGGGCCGCCGATCCGGAGAACCGATTACCAACAAGTCGGCATTCGTGTCGTCTGCAATCCGACAAATTGCTTCCCCTGGCTTACCTGCGGCACTCACGCAGCGGTAGCTAACTCCCATTTGTTTCGCCAGTGCTACTGCGGGAGCCAATACAGGGTCTTTTTCAGCACTTGCTGTTAAATCTTCGGTGGATTTTCCCGTCAAATCTTTGGTGACGTGTACTAAAATTATCTGTCCGCCGCTGACTTCTTTGACGAAAGATAAAGCTAGTTCTAAGGACTGTTTGGCGGATTCCGATTTATCGACGGCCACCATGACGCGCTTGATTCTTTTGACGTAGATGTCGTCTTTTACTAACAGCATCGGTCGGGATGTTAGCTGGAAAACGTACTGGCTGACTGAGTTTTCCAAAATCGATTGCAGCCGTCCGAGTCCCCGCGAACCCATAATTACTAAGTCGGATTGTTCTTCTTCTGCGACTTGGCAAACTGTTGTTTTCGGGTCTCCCTGTTTGAGCCGGGGATTGACTTTGCTGGGATCTATTTTCAAAGACTGGACTGCTTGTGCTAAGATTTTACCTCCTTCTTCCAACTTCTCGGCCATGCCATCGGATGTTACTTGGGGCGGCACGACGTGCAAGACGGTGACAGAGGTTTTTTGCAAGGAAGGGATGTCCATCAACATATTAAACATCTCTTCGCACAAGCCGCGACCGGCCACGGCTACTAAAATTTTTTCTATCATGGTTTTAGCGGTAAAAACAGTTGAGTTTTCTTGTGCGACGTTAAACTAGGGCGTTGGTACTCTAGTTCGTTACTGTTGTTAAGCATAAGCCTGAACTTTGACTTATGATTTATAGAAATGTAGCGTTTTGGAACGATTTGTAAAGTGTTAGAGAACGATCGAACTCAACCAGAACTCGCACCGGCTGGTGCCATTCAAAACCGGGCCAGAATCGACTCTGAGGGCTGGTTTGAATATGTGGTGCGAGTCTACCCTCACCATACTGACTACAGCGGTGCGGTTTGGCACGGTACTTATCTGGTTTGGATGGAGGAAGCGCGGGTGGAAAGTTTGCACTCTCTCGGCATCGAGTATGCAGAGTGGGTGGCGCAGGGTTTGGAATTGCCCGTGGTGGAACTTTCGCTGCGCTACCACCGGGCTGTACAGATGGGGCAAGCTGTGGCTGTCAGGACGCGGATGACTGCTGGTGAGGGTGTGCGGCTGGTTTGCGATTACGAAATTCGATCGCCCGATGCTCAAGAATTATACGTGACAGCACAGGTGACTTTGGTTGGTGTCGATCGAGACAAGGGCAAGATTATCCGCCAATTGCCGCCGGCGCTGAAGGAAGCTTTGACAAGGCTTTCTGTTAAACCTTCAACCTAAGCCGTTAGAAGTATAAAAAAATAGTTTGTGCAGCGAAAGTCAGGAGAGTTCGTAACTTTTGATATCAATTCCAATTGTATCAGAATTAATATTACCCGAAATCAAAACACGGCATTGCCGTGTCCCTACAATTGATAGCCGCGCAAGAAACGGCATCTTGAGTGTCCTCTATATAATTCCGGCGCAGCCGGGATTGATATGAACCCCTCGTCGATTCGCCGCCCAATTTTTATCTATTCACGCACCAAACCAAACTTTATTAAGCATTCGCGGGAACTTTTAATAATGTCAAAAAACCTGGAATTCCCAGAACAAAATATTGGACAACAGGGCAACATTTTGGAGAAAAATGAGTTAAAGTCTGCCTTAATAACTGAAGACAAAACTATTGTTTCGGGAAACTCGGACAATTTAACCAATGGTGAATCGGCCGAGAGTCAAGGTAAAATTTGGGCGCTCGTCTGGCTGTCGGCGGCGCTGCTGGCCGTGTCCCTGGCCGCCATTTTTATTCGGTTGAGCGAACGGGAAATCGGCCCGAATGCTACTGTTTTCAACCGTTTGTGGATCGCAACTGCGGTATTTGGGCTGTGGAACGGTGCGGGGGAAGTGCGCCGCCGAATCTCTGGGGATGAAGTTGAAGGGCGATCGAACTACACTCTCCGCGATTTCATACTATTAACAGCCGTAGGCGTGGTTTCTTCTGCTTCTTTGGGTTTCTGGGCCTGGTCGCTCACTCAGACTAATGTCGCTAATTCTACTGTACTGCGAAACTTAACTCCTTTATTTACTACTTTGGGGGGATGGCTGCTGTTGGGGCGGCGTTTTGACAATCGGTTTTTGCTGGGACTGGCGGTGGCTGTCTTAGGCGCAATTGCGATCGGAATAGACGATTTGCAAACAGCGGGAGACAATTTTGCTGGGGACATTGCTGCTCTTTTATCAGCGATGTTTTATGCAGGAAATCTGCTGATTGCAGAACATTTGCGAACCAAGTTTCCGGCGACAACAATATTGATGTGGCGCTGTTTTATTGGCAGTATCTTGATTTTGCCGCTGGTTCTGCTTGCAGGCGATCGAGTTTTCCCTTATTCTTGGCAGGGATGGCTATCTGTAATTGCTTTGGCGGTGATTTGTCAAGCTTTCGGCCAAGGACTTCTCATCCACAGTCTCGGTCGTTTGTCATCCGGCTTTGTCGCTCTTTTCCTGCTGCTAGAACCTGTGATTACCGCGATAATTGCCTGGGTGCTGTTTTCGGAAAGTTTGAGCTTATTTAATTGGTTGGCTTTCTCTGTGGTTTTGGCTGGAATATATCTAGCAAAATCTAGCATTTCTGCAGACAAAAAATAAAATAAAAAGGAAAATAAACTTAAATGACTGCAACATCAATGAGCATAAATTCCTGGTATTACCAGTTTAGTTTGCTGCCTCAATATTTAGAGTTGCTGTTTGCTAAATTGCGAATTGCTGTGGTATTTGGTGGCGACTGCGATCGCGTCGGCTCTGTAATTTACAAAACGCACAATCCCCGCTCTTGGAAGAGTTACGAAATCGTCGCCCGCGAGATTGCTCAAGCATTAGCAGAAATTGGCTTCAAGCACGTCTTTGTCATCCCTGACGACATGAACTTGCCGGAACAACTCAAACAAAAAAATATCCATTTAGTGTGGCTGAATACTGGCGGAGTCCAGGGCTACAATCCTGTTTGTCACACTCCCGCCTTGTTGGAAATGTTGGGAATGCCATATATCGGTCACAATCCTTTAAACAGTTCAACTTTAGATAACAAACACGCTTTTAAACGAGAACTGCAATCAGTAGGGATACCAACCGCTCCGTTTATGACTTGGCATCCTTCTCAGGGGATTTTGCAGCCTCATTTGCACGAGCGTTTTGCCATTGCTTTCGGCGAATATCAAGGCCCTTTTATCGTTAAGCCAGTATCGGGGCGTGCTTCGCTACACGTTCATTTTGTAGACAAGATTGAGGGTTTGTCTCAGGCAGTTTCGGAAGTTCACCGAGCCACTCACAATACTGCTTTAATTGAAAAGTATTTGCCGGGGCGAGAATTTTGTGTAGCCGTGTGTGGCTATGTTACTTATGCTAACGGTGCGTTTTCTAAAAATACGAAACCCTTTGCTTTTTCGACGATTGAACGAATTCTGGAGTCGGAGGAGCGCATCTTTACTTCTATGGACAAAAAGGCGATAACGGCCGATCGAGGACGGTTGATGGGCGCCGAGGAACCTGAACTCAAACAAGAGTTAATTGAGTTAGCTAAGAAAATTTATTGGGAGTTTAGTTTGAACAGTTTGGTGAGGATTGATGTCCGCAGTGATGCTGATGGCTCGCTTTATGTTTTGGAAGCAAATCCGAAACCCGATCTGAAACATCCCGGGGAAAATGTGACGAGTTTGGTAGCTTTAGGTTTGGCGGAATACGGGATGAGTTATAACGATTTAATTTTTAGTTTGCTGGCGGATCGGTTGGATTATTTGCTGACTCAACATATCGGGATTATTCCTCATATTGTGGATTTGCTTGGTTAATCGGACTTGTAGGGTGCTTGCTGCACCTTACCTGTTTGGTTTTTGTAAATAAATATAAATTGTCGAGCCAAGTGAACACAGGCGCGCAAGTTGTGATAGGTTTGAGTAAGATAGCGATTTCTGGATGTCCCTTTCTTGTGGCAAGCATTTCCGGCAACTCAATTTATATCAATTAGATAAAGCAAATGGAAGCATTACTTTTATTAATAGGATTTGGAAGCGGGGCATTAGTCTGCTGGGTAATTTTGAATAAGCGAAATTCACGCAATTTGGTGCGGATGCAGGGTTCGCAGGAGGCTATATCAAAATTGGCCTCGCAGTTGGATGCTAGAAATTCGGAATTGCGGCAAAAGGTACAGAATGAAAATCAGCTAAATTCTGAACTTTCCCAGTTGCAAAGTCGGTTGGAAATCGTGACTCGCGAGCAAGATAGTTTAAACAATCAAGTGTCGGAATTGGAAGGATTTTTGGCAGGAATTGCCGAGGAGCGATCGCAAGTTAATGCTCTGATTGCTGATTTGCAGTTTCAGCTAGAAAATGCTCAACAAGCTGAGTCGCAGTTAGCGGAAGTCGCAGAACTTCAATCTCAGTTGGAAGTTGCCGATCGGGAGCGATCGCAACTTAACGCTCAAATGCTGGAAATGCAAGCAGAGTTAGAGACATTTGATGCAGAACGTTCTCAATTTCAGGCTCTGCTGTCTGAATTTGACAGCCAGTTGGAAACTGCTAGTCAAAGCAGATTGCAGATACAGTACCAGTTGTCGGAAACTCAAATAAAGTTCGATCGCTCAATTCAAGATCGGGAGCAACTTCAGTCTCAACTGTCGGGTTTGCAAGCTCAACTGGAATTAGTCGAAGAAGAGCGATCGCAATTTACCGATCGATTGTCCGATCTGCAAACTCAAATTGAAAATGCCAATACAGAACGAGAAGTGCTCAATTCTCAATTGCAAACTGCTCGCCAACAACTAGAGCAACCTCAACCTGAACTATTAGAGCTGGAAAGACAATTAGAAGCTGCTAATCGGGATAAAATGCTGTTAAACTCTCAACTCTCTGAGCTGCAAAGTCAATCAAAGACGGTTGTTCGAGATCGAAAACAACTGCTGTCTCAGTTGTCAGAATTGCAGGCTCAGATAAATCGCCGCGAGGAAGATAGCTCGCAACTACAGTCTCAGTTATCGCAACTGCAAGCTCAATTAGAAACTGCTCGCACAGATCGATCTCAGCTTTCTGCTCAACTCTCCCAATTCCAAAGTCAAATCGAGACAGCCAACGAGAAT
>JAUBOH010000361.1:0-1104 GCA_036700145.1 Microcoleus occultus BM001215366 | reverse complement strand
TAGAAAATCAATTAGAAACGGCGCGTCAAATTCGCTCAGAATTGGAATCTGGGCTAGAAACAGTTAACAGAGAGCGATCGCACCTTTATGCTCAACTCTCGGAAATTCAATGTCAAATCGAGACAGCCAACCAGAATCAAACTCAACTGCAATCTCAAGTATCCGAGTTAGAACATCAGCTAGAGACAGTCTATCAGGAACGCTCCCAGTTAACATCGCAACTTTCCGAAAAGCCCGATTCAGAATCTCCCAAGGAAGAATCAATCTCTGAAGCAGCAGTTTTGAAAACTCAAGAACTTGTTGTTTCTCAACAAGGTCAAGGCGATTATACTACTATTAGCGAAGCGGTGAGAACTGCCGATCCAGGTACGCGGATTTACGTGCGTCCCGGCTTGTATCACGAAAGTCTAATCATCGACAAATCAGTGGAAATTATCGGTAGCACAGAAGGGGGAAGCATCACTCTTGAAAGCACCGACTCCAACTGTATTTTAATGCAAACAGACAGTGCTTTAGTGCGAGGTTTGACCATGAACGCCACGGGGAAATATTACGCTATAGATATTCGCAAAGGTGAGTTGATCGTAGAAGATAGCGATATCACTTCTGCGGACTATTCTGTGGTAGGAATTTGCGGCCCTGATGCGGATGCTGTGCTCCGCCGCTGTCAAATTCACGATGGGGTATGGAACGGGATTTTTATCTCGGATAGTGGCAAAGCAACGGTGGAAGATTGCAGTATTTTTGATAATGGCAGTCTGGGAATCGGTGTCGGATTGGGAGGTAAATTGATCGTGCGCCGATGTCGGATTAATGGTAATCAAGGTGAGGCGATCGCAGTTTATAGAGATAGCATTGCTACGGTGGATGATTGCGACTTGACGGGCAATACTGGCGGTGCTTGGCGGATTGCAGATAATGGATATGTGCGCGGGAAAGGCAATCAAGAATAGAAGAAGTCATTAGTCATTAGTCATTAGTCATTAGTGATTAGTCATTAGTTATTAGTTATTTATATCAAATCCGTTAGCTTCGGAATGATATAAACGGAGGACACGGCAGTGCCGTGTCCCTACCCATTAATTGTAGGGACACGGCACTGCC
>JAUBOH010000360.1:3199-6648 GCA_036700145.1 Microcoleus occultus BM001215366 | reverse complement strand
TCTCACTGTTAAAAACCAACTGTCAATTGTCAATTGTCAACTGTCAACTGCTATAACAGCTAATAGTTAATACATGACTGGATGCAGAAACCTGTTTCTTAAACCAACTAAAAAACTTTTTTTAATCCCTTAACAAGAGTTTAAAAAACAGGTTTCTCAGCCTGGGAGTTCGTAATTTCTGTAACCGTCAACCGTCAACCGTCAACCGTCAACCGTCAACTGTCAACTGTCAACTGTCAACCATCAACTACGAACTGCGAACTGCCAACCATCAACTGTCAACTGCCAACCATCAACCGTCAACATATCTAATTAGCTACTTTCCTTGACTGGGAGCAATCTTTTGTTGCAACCAAGCCATCATGCGATCGAGCATCAAACCAACCGCCCCAATGTAGAACACCGCTAAGAGAATTTCACTGATGTAGTTTTGTTGGTAAGCGTTCCAAATAAAGAAGCCAATACCAGTAATCCCCGACATCACAATTTCTGCAGCAATAATCGCCAGCCAAGCCAGCCCGATCGCAATTCTCAATCCTGTGAAGATATAGGGAAGCGCCGAGGGGAACAAAATATTCAGGTAATACTCTTTCCGAGAAAGTTGCAGCACTTTCGCAACGTTGTTGTAATCGTCAGGAATTTGGCGGACACCTTCAGCGGTGTTGATCAAAATCGGCCAAACTGAGGTAATAAAAATCACGAACAAAGCAGCAGGTTCGTTTTGTTGCAGTGCAGCCAGGGCGATCGGCACCCAAGCCAGAGGCGCTACCATCCGCAAAAACTGGAAAATTGGATCTAAAGCCTTATTCAAGAAAGGATTCGTACCTACTACAACACCCATGCTAATTCCCACGATCGCAGCGAGAGTGTAGCCTTTAGCCACCCGTTCCAAACTCGCCAAAGTCTGCCAAAATAAGCCGACTCCGTAGGTTTTGGAGTTCATGAAAGGATACATCAGCAAAATCCGCGTCCGTTCATCCGTCCAAACGCTAGTAGGCCCCGGCAATTTGATCAGGCCCGAACTTGACAAAATTTGCCAAACTAACAGAAATCCAATTAATCCCAAAATTGGCGGCAAGATATTTTTGGAATTCTTCTTCCAAAATTCGCCCAGCGCTCCTTGGACATCGACTCCGCCTTTCCGACTTGTGCTTACAGCCATCTTGCTAATTTCCTATGTTTCTGCGGTTTTTTTTTCGAGACTAAGTTATGGGAAGCTTGTACCCATCACGCTTTTTTAATTGCCAAACTCTTGAGGTAATCTTCTGGCTTGTCCGGGTTAAATTCTTTGCCGTCAAAGAACTTCTCAATGCCGCGAGACGTACTTTTGGGAATGTCAGCATCAGGAACTCCGGCTAATTTAGCTGCGGCTTTCCACAAATCTTCGCGGTTGACTTTATCGATGATTGTCTTTTTGTCTGCCAAGGTTTTTGTCGGCAGGAAACCCCAGCGCACGCTTTCGGTTAAGAACCACAAATCGTGGCTTTTGTAGGGATAGGAAACGTTACCGACTCCATCGTTCCAGTACAGCGTACTCATTTTGAAGTCGTTGATGTCTGGCTTGCCGTCGCCCAGCACGTACTTGCCTGCATAAGGAGGAATCAAAACACCCGGATCTACGTCAAAGAAGTTTTTGCCGGAAACAATAGCAACCAATTCGGCGCGATTTTCTGGCTTGTCGCACCACTGTTGCGCTTCGATGACTGCTGCTAGCAAGGCTTCGGTGGCTTTCGGGTGCTTGTCTACCCAGTCGCCGCGAATTGCTAGATATTCCTCTGGGTGAGCTTTCCAGATTTCTGCTGTCAGGGCTGATATGAAGCCGATGTTTTCTTTGACAATCCGCAGGGGCCAGGGGTCGCCGGTGCTGAAAGCGTCCATACTTCCGGTTTTCATGTTGGCCACGGTTTGGGCAGCAGGTACTGTTAGCAAGCTGACATCTGTATCGGGATTGATGCCGTTACCTGCAAGCCAGTAGCGAATCCACAAGTCTTGGTTGGCCTTGGGGAAGGTGTAGGCTGCTTTGAAGGGAGTGCCTGCTTTGGCTAGATCTTTGATGTAGTTTTGAGCCGCTGCTTCTAGTTTGAGTCCGAGGCCTTTGCCTTGGTGTTTGGAGGCGATCGCAATTCCATTTCCCTGAGTGTTTAGCTGGGCCAACACGTACATCGGGATTGGGGTGCTGTTTTTGGTGATCAGGCCTTGACTAATTAGATAAGGCATCGGCATTTGCCATTGGCCACCATCAATACCGCCACCGGCAGATCCGATTTCTACGTTGTCTCTGGCAGAGCCCCAGTTGGCTTGCTTGGCAACTTTGACATCTGTCATGCCGTATTTGGCAAAAAAGCCTTTTTCTTGGGCAATGATTAAAGGTGCTGCTTCGACGATCGGGATGTATCCCAAGGTGATTTTGGTGCTTTCAATTCCTTCTACTCTTTTCTCGTTGGCAACAGCAACTACTGAGGTGGCCGCAGGCGCTGTCGGGCCACCCGCAGTGGCACCACCACCAGCACTAGCACCCGGTTCGGGGGGATTTCCCAAACAGCCTTTGAGTAATACTGAACTCACGGCAGATGCACCTGCTGTGACGATAAATTTGCGCCTAGAAAATTGATCGGAAAATTTTGTCATAATCTCTCCTTTCTGCAAACCTAAATCTTCTGTAACGACATCACTGAAGTTTATCTAAGCGCTTTTTTTCGAGTTCACCGAGCGCGCGATCGCGAACTCTTTTGAGCGCCCGTTGTAAAGGCGATCGGAGGGCAGACGACTGGCTATTCGCCCGCAGGACTGTCCTCTTTGATTGATTTAAAACCCTTTATCAACTCAATGCCTTGTGTTAGATCAATTGTGTTAGCTCAGTTTTGGTGAGTAGCACATCTAACCCTGATTAATTATTAAGCTTACCGCACTGTACGTGAAATTATAAAACAAATATTAAATTTGACTGATAAGTATATGTTCTAAGTACCTGCTTTCAATAAGTAACCCTTACTTGGGCACCCCCGTTTTAGTTATGATAAATATTTTTATGGAAGGCTTGCTGTGTATAGATTTCATAAATTTGTACCCCAGCACCCATCCGAATTTAATGTCAATAAGCTGTAAATTTCCTGTTGACCGCACATTGGTAAAACTTAACAAATGTCGATATTTTTTGATTCTTCGTTCATATGTAGTTTGGAATACAGAATAAAAATTTTTTTTGTGGTAATGAGCGGAAGTGTGGCAAGGAGCGCGAAAACCTCGACCTGAAAGTCGGAGTCACAGCGCCTTGCACCGCAGGACTTTGAGACTCGAACATAAATTACCGATCGATCATCTGGGCATTCTGTGAGTCTGAGTGAGAAGCCACGCGATCGCACCCTCCCAGGGCCCTGGTCAAACATGAGAAAAAATTAAGTTTTGAGTATTAAGCTGAGAGACTGGCTCAAAACTTCATACTCAAAACT
>JAUBOH010000360.1:0-3099 GCA_036700145.1 Microcoleus occultus BM001215366 | reverse complement strand
AGAATCATGTCCGCAGCTTCCTTAGAAACCTCAGTACCGCTACCCATCGCAATCCCGATATCGGCTTGTTTGAGGGCGGGCGCATCGTTAACGCCGTCTCCCGTCATCGCCACAATTTCGCCTTGAAGTTGCAAAGCTTCTACCAGGCGGAGTTTTTGTTCCGGGGCGACGCGGGCAAAAACTGAGCCTGCTTCAACAGCTTCGGCGAGTTCAGTCTTGCTCATTTGGGCGAGTTGAGCACCTGTGTAGGCGACAAGTTCCCTGTTGTGTTTGGTTTTGCGGAATCCCATGCGGCGGGCGATCGCCTTGGCTGTAGCGATGTGGTCGCCGGTAATCATTTTGACTTGGATTCCAGCCGTTTGACAAGCTTGAACAGCCGCGATCGCCTCAGCCCGTGGCGGGTCGATCATCCCCTGTAGTCCCAAGAAAATCAGCCCAGATTCCAAATCCGCATGATCGACGGAATTTTGACTTTCGGGTACGGACTTTTTCGCTAAAGCCAAGACGCGCAAGCCTTGCTGCGCCATTTCATCGACTTGATGATGAATTTGTTCGCGATCGGCCGGTACCGAATTTCCTTCAGTATCGAGACTAGAACCGCAGCGGCTCAGAATTGATTCTACGGAACCTTTGGCATACAAAACCTTGCCAGTCGGAGTTTTGTGCAAAGTTGCCATGTATTGAAACTGCGATTCAAAGGGAATTGAATCCAGCCGTGGCATTGATTTTTCCAAAACTTGCTGACTCAACTCAGCTTTTTTCGCAGCAGCAATTAACGCTCCTTCTGTCGGATCTCCGATCACAATCCAATTATTATCTTTAAATTCCAGGTGAGTGTCGTTGCAAATCAGTCCGGCTTGCAAACATTCTTGCAAAGTTGGAGCTTGACTGACACTAATTGGCAGTTGATTGAGCTGAATTTCGCCTTCAGGGCTGTATCCCGTACCCGTAACCGAGTAGGATTCGCCGCCAGAATAGATTTCTTGCACCGTCATCTGGTTTTCCGTCAAAGTTCCCGTTTTGTCGGAACAGACGACTGTAGCGCCGCCTAGGGTTTCTACTGCGGGCAATTTGCGGACGATCGCGTGGCGGGATGCCATTCGGGAAACGCCCACCGCTAGGGTGACAGTGATGACGGCGGGTAAGCCTTCGGGAATTGCGCCGACAATCAAGGCGACTGCGGGTTCGACTGCTTCTTTAAAAGCTGAAACCCCGGCTGGGACTGGTCTGCCCAATCTAACGGCGAAGGTCAAGGTTGCCATTCCCAACACGAATAACAGCCAGTTTTGACTGAATTCGTTGAATTTGCGGGTTAAGGGCGTGGTGAGGTCGATGTGCCGATCGAGTAGTTGGGAGATTTTGCCGGTTTCGGTTTTATTGGCGATCGCAATTACGATGCCGCTACCTTGACCAAAAGTGACAAAACTGCCGGCATAAGCCATGTTATCGCGTTCTGCGAGGGGAGTTTCTTGTGGCAGAACCAAGTCTCCAGACTGTCCTAATTCTTTTTCGACAGCAACGGATTCCCCTGTAAGTCCCGACTCGTCGATTTGCAAGTCGCGCACTTTCACCAAGCGCAAGTCTGCCGGTACTTTGTCGCCGGAAGTCAGGGTTACTAAGTCACCGACAACGAGTTCTTTGGACGGAACTCTCAGTTTTTTGCCACCCCGAATCACTGTAGCTTCAGTGGTAACAGCCTTGGCTAGGGCATCAATTTTTTTCTCGGCCCCAGCTTCTTGGACGAAACTGATAATCGCGTTGGTAGTTGTTACGCCCCAAATTACGCTGGCGTTGAGCCATTCTCCAATCAGTGCTTTGATTAAACCTGCACTCAGCAAGATAATTAGCAATGGTTGGTTAAATTGCAGGATGAATTTTAACCAGGCAGGTTTCCCGGCTTTAACTGTTAGTTCGTTTGAGCCAAATTTCTGTTGGCGACGGTTGACTTCTGCCGGATCTAAACCGTTTTCCAAGTTGGTTTCTAATGTAGATGCAACCTTCGATCTTTCTAAGTAGTGCCAAGATTGCTCTGCTACGTCTACATCGTTGGCGGCTGTTGCTGGCATAATTTTTCCTGAATATTTGGTAGGCGTATGACGAGTTTTTATAGCCCATTAATGGGCGCGCTTAATATAACTCCTGGCTGGTTAGAGGGTGAATATATTGAGCGAGCTAATAGTTTGTTATTACTTTAATGGGGTATGACTCAGATCAATATTACAAGGGATGTGTCCGTCTGTTGCAAGAGATTTGAAGAATTCTTTCGGGCGCTAAATCTTTTTGGGGACTGCGTGCGTCGATGAGGAAAAGTTGCTCAATTTCCTTGACATTTTGCAGGTTTTAGGTGTGGTTGAGGAACAAAACTCAAATATCAGAGCATGATTCTCAGTAACAAGCATCCTGCCTGTTCCACAATAATAGTTAAATGTTCTTGTGGGGTGGGATCTCCTAGCCCGCCCTTGAAAGCCTGATTGACATATGGTGCAAGCCGATCGCCATAAGTGTTAAAACCTAGTCAAGCGAGCAAATTTTGAGAAAAATGCAAATAATTGTGACACTGGTGCTGGGTTCGGTGCTGTTGGTCTGGGGAATGCGGTTCGGGCGGGTGTTAGTTCGATCGGGAGTTACGGCTAATGACTTATTTAAGGGCAGAAAGGCGATCGTCCTAGTTTTTTTTGGTTTCTATTTTGCCGGGGTGCTACTGGCTGTAAATCTGCCTCAAATGCCAGCTTTGCCCCTGGAGTGGCGGTTTCACGGGATGCGAGTCACTTGGACTTTGCTCAGGGTGATGCTGATGGGAGTCTGCGGTATTGGCTTGACTATAAGCTGGCAGACGGCGCGATCGCAAGTAATCGCAGTCATCTTAATTGGCTGTTTGGGATTAGGAGGATTTACTGGCGCTGAAGCTTATTTTCTGGCACCAATTTATTCCAAATTGGTGGATAATTTGCGGCCAAATGGTGTATTCAAGCAAACATCTAACAGCAGTTGCGCCCCCGCCGCCCTAGCAACAGTCTTGAGACGTTGGGGAATGGATGCGACAGAATCGAGTGTAGCTAGGGAGGCCGACACGAGCCGTTTGGGAACTTCCATGCCGCA
>JAUBOH010000359.1:0-6700 GCA_036700145.1 Microcoleus occultus BM001215366 | reverse complement strand
AAACGGGGGAAATCAAACAAAATGATTCATTGCTCCAATCCTCTTCTATCGACGGTTATGGGTAGCTGTCAACTGTCACTTGTCTACTGTCAACTGATGAACTGCGAGTTTTAGCAGTGGGCGGTTTAATTAAAGTATCTAAAATCGCCCCTGTCTACTCCTAGAGACGTATTGACAAAATTATACGCTCGTGCTAGGTTAATTGAAATTGGCTGCAAAAGTCAAGCCTAATCCAGTGCTGCGCGATCGCACAAGTTGCAAAGACTAGCGTGTCGCTGGAGCGGAGGAACCAATTTTCGGGGCGAATCTCTACAGAATTAAAAAGCAAAGTTAAAAATTGCCAAATTTGAATGTAATTTTTGATTTTGAAATCTAAGGAGAAGGACATCTCTCAGTCCTAGCCCGTCAGCTAACTTCGCAGGCATTGAGAAGAGACTGAAGAGTCAACTTGTCTTTAATAGATAGTTTGGCTTCATCAGTGTCTCCGGTTGGTATTGTTCAAGATTCTTGTACCGCCCCTGACTCTGAGGAGATTAAAATGTCAATTCAACTTAATTTATCTGCGATCGCAGTGGCCGGAGTTGCAGCGTGGAAACGGGCAAAACCCGTAGTTATCAGAGATAGTGTATTGTTGCCGGCGGCTGGTTTTTTGGGAATTCTTGGCCTGTGGTGGATTGTTGCCAGCTTCAAAAGCGATTTGATTCCCACTCCATATCAGGCGTTAATCGCTAATTTAGATTACATATTGCATCCATTTTATCAGCGCGGGCCTGGAGATTTAGGCATTGGCTGGCTGCTGCTAGCGAGTTTGCGGCGGGTGTTGCTGGGATTTTTGCTAGGTGCAGCAGTTGCGATTCCCGTGGGATTTTTGATCGGGATGTCGAAACCGGCAATGATGGCGCTCAATCCGGTGATTCAAATCTTCAAACCGGTGTCGCCGCTAGCTTGGCTGCCGATCGCTCTATCAATTTTTAATTTAGCAGATCCGTCGGCAATTTTTGTGATATTTATCACGTCTTTGTGGCCGACAATGATTAATACAGCTTTGGGAGTTTCTAGCGTTTCCAATGATTATCTGGATGTGGCGCGAGTGTTGGAAATGTCGAGCTGGAGGCGGATTACCAAGATAATTTTGCCTGCGAGTTTGCCATACATTTTTACAGGTTTACGGATTAGTTTGGGGATTGCTTGGCTGGTGATTGTGGCCGTGGAAATGTTGACAGGCGGTGTGGGAATTGGCTTTTTTGTGTGGGATGAGTGGAGCCGTTTGAATCTGAGTTCGGTATTTTTAGCGGTGTTTGTAATTGGCTTAACTGGATTGTTGCTCGACGCGGCGGTTGGCAAAATTCAGGAATTGGTAACGCATCGACCGGTGAGTAGTCATTAGTCATTAGTCATTAGTCAGCAGCGAACTATCAACTGTCAACTGTCAACTGTCAACTGTCAACGTGATGGTGGGTGGCGACGCACCCTACAACTATCTACAACTATCAACTATCAAGTGTCAACTATCAACTGTATATGAGCAACAAGTTTTCAAATGAATGGAAGCGCCGAGAGTTTTTGCAAGGAATGGGAATGGCGGCGGCGGGAATGGCTTTATCCGGTTGTGCAATTAGCGCGGATCGATCGGCAAAAGGACTCACTGAAGAAGCGGAAGCGGTAAAGCCGATCGTCGATTCCCGAACCTTAGAAAAACCAAATTTAACCGTAGGATACGTCCCCGTTAACGATTGTGCGCCATTTGCGATCGCCTGGAAAAAAGGATTTTTCCGCAAATACGGTTTAAACGTCAAACTCAACCGCGAAGCAAGCTGGGCAACCTCCCGCGACGGCGTAATCTTCGGCCGCCTCGACGCTTCCCCAGTCGTATCTGGCGCCGTCACAAACGCCCGTATTGGGGCCGAAGGAGCGGGCCACGCACCCATGTGTGCGGCAATGACAATTCACCGCCACGGTAACGCGATGACGATGAGCAAAGCGATGTGGGATTTCGGCTTGCGCCCGTGGCACGAATACAACGGCAATTTAGAAGAATTTGGCAAACAATTTAGAGGTTTTTTTGAGAGTCAACCAGTAGAAAATAAAGTCTGGGCAGTTGTCTTGAGTTCGGCGATTTACGAATACTTTGTGCGTTATATATCGGCGGCTGCCGGTGTCGATCCGTTCAAAGAATTTCGGGTAATTATTGTGCCGCCGCCTCAAATGGTAACTAATATGAGAATCGGGGCGATGCAGGCTTACATGGTGGCAGAACCTTGGAATACGCGGGCAATTAAAGGTAATTTGGGCGTGGGTTTTACCTTCGCGCAAGGCAAGGAAGTTTGGCTGGGACATCCCGATCGCGTTTTGGGAGTAATGCAATCGTTCATTGACGAAAATCCGAAGACTTATTACTCGCTGGTGAAGGCAATGGTGGAAGCTTGCCAGTATTGCAGCAAGCCGGAAAATCGCAGCCAAATAGCGGCGCTGCTGACAGAGCGATCGTTTACGGGGGCGAAACCGAAAAAAGGGGCGATCGACAAATTTACGCGGCCGGGAATAGTTGGCGAATACAATTACGGTGGCTTTGACGAAAAAGACCGCACTATAATAGCGGAAGATACAACTATTTTCTATGACATTCCTAAGAATTTGCCTCAAATACCGGGAAATCATTCAACATTTATGTGGCAGTCTCAGAGTATTTGGTTGATGACTCAAGCCGCCCGCTGGGGACAGATTAAGGAGGTGCCTAAAAATGCAGATGAATTAGCTAAAAAAGCTTGGAGAACCGACCTTTACCGCAAGATTGTTGCTGAAATGGCGATCGATTGTCCCAAGGAGGATTACAAAGTAGAAGCTGCGGAAGCTTTCATCGACAAAAAGGCATTTGATCCAAGCGATCCGGTGGGTTATCTCAATAGTTTTGAGATTAGAGCCAATCGCCCTCAATCTTTTTTTCAGTCTTAAAGTTTGATATCTTGCGCTTTTCCTACCGTCCCGCCGGGGACTTAAGTCCCTAGTTCATAGAAGAGAGTCGGTTTCAACCGACTGCAAGATTTTAGGATTTAGGCAAGGGAAAAAAAATCAATTAACACTTTACTAATTTTTAGGAGAATACGGTGACTCAATTTACTTCTACATCTACCCAAGCCAACGACAAAGTTAACAGAAAATCTGAGTTTCTGGAAATTAACAACTTATTCAAGTCCTATGAAAATGGTGACGGCAGTGAATCTAGCGTTCTGGAAAATATCAACTTAAGTATTGGAGAAAACGAATTTATTTCAGTAATCGGTCACTCTGGTTGTGGCAAATCAACGCTGCTGAAAATAGTGGCAGGTTTGGAAAAACAGAGTGCGGGAATGGTGACACTTCAAGGCAAAGAAATTCGCAAACCGGGAGCCGATCGCATGATGGTATTTCAGCACTACGGATTGCTACCGTGGCTGACGGTGCGAGAAAATATTCGGCTAGCAGTTGATGAAGTTTTGCAAAATCTCAACCGCGCTGAGAAGATTAGCCTTGTCAACGAACACCTAGCAATGGTAAACTTAACAGCAGCAGCGGATAAATATCCCGATCAAATTTCAGGGGGCATGAAACAGCGGGTTGGGATTGCGCGAGCCTTGGCACTTCGCCCGAAGATGTTATTAATGGACGAACCGTTTGGAGCCTTGGATGCTCTGACTCGCGGCAAGTTGCAAAAACAGGTGCTGGATATCTGGGAAAATCACAGACAAGCTGTAATGATGATTACCCACGATGTGGACGAAGCTATCTATATGTCCGATCGCATTGTGTTGATGACAAACGGCCCGGCGGCGACGATAGGGGAAATTTTGGCAGTGCCTTTTTCGCATCCGCGCGATCGCCAGGAGTTGCGGGAATCTCAGGAGTATTACGAACTTCGCAACTATGCTTTGAATTTTCTCGATCGCTACTTTACCCAAGACGAATAACGCCCGACGACCAAACAATTCACTTAACAGAGGTCAAGCCTGTGAATCTCAAAACAATTTTAGCGCGTTTTGAAAGTGCATTGGGATACCAAAATTTAGCAGAAGAAATGGTGTTGCTGCCAGAGCCCAAAGTGCCGAGTTCTCAGAAGTCAAAATCTACAAACCCGGCAAAAGCTATCAATTTTATTGTCGGTTACAACAATTCTCCGAAAAGTCAAACTGCACTGGACATTACCCTGTGGATAGCGCATCAAACTCGTCTAGTAACAACCAAAGAAGTCACGGTGCAAGTCGTCTACGCGATCGACGAACCGCCCAACAGTTACGGCGAAAATACTGGCAATTTTGCTGCGATAAATCCCTTGGCCAGCCAGCCAAAACTGTCGAATTTAGAGGAAATATCGGC
This sequence comes from Microcoleus occultus BM001215366, assembly GCA_036700145.1. Lineage (GTDB taxonomy): Bacteria > Cyanobacteriota > Cyanobacteriia > Cyanobacteriales > Microcoleaceae > Microcoleus. Next base: position 2,350 of record JAUBOH010000359.1, on the reverse strand, counting down.
TCTTGATTGTGCAGCGCGTGCGATCGCTTTACCTACCGCCGAAATCCCATCGGTATCCCAGCGGACAACTTGGCTCGATCCGCCTTATTTCCGAGCAATTTTATCTCCAAACAATGAGTACGAGGTAGCAGATAGGTTGCTGTGGCAAGCGCGCTGTTTGGCCCAGGAATGGCGCGGTTTATTCAAAGCTCATTTGCGTATCGGGCGGGTTGCTACAGAACTGAGAAATGTGGTAGAAGCAGAAGCGGCAAATTTACTGTTTTTGGGCTGCAATTCTGGCAATCACCCCCTGATTAGGGAACTAGGCAAGAATTTTCCCTGCTGCGTACTCGGGATTCCTTCGGCACTCACCTATCAGATGGATTTTGGGGCTGAAGAAAGTTTGAGCAAGTTGCAGTTCGCTACAGCTACACCTGCACGTTAAACTCGTTGGAACTTAGCCAAAACTTCTAGATGTAAGGTGCGCATTGCGCACCCTACCGCTGTAATTCGTGCGCCAAACTTTTTTTGCCTTAGTCCTATCTAGATACAAAATTAAAAAAGAGTTTCCTCGATCGAAGTCCCAATTACGAGACAATTGGGACTTTTTTTTGATTATTGAGATTTTTAAGATTACCGTTAAGCAAAATTATCTACAGCTATCGGATCGCAGACAGTTCGTTAACTAATTTTATCCTTCCCCGGCACACAGAGCGCAGGAGACGATCGATCGAGCGTTTGTCTTCCTCAGTCAAAGTTTCGTCAAAAATAGCCGCCAGCAAACCGTATCGATCGGCTAAAGTAATGTAGCCATTGTGATTCACTTCGGCAAATAGCTCGCCCAAAGCAGATGGAATCAGGTTGACAGGAGTTTGCATAGAGATTGACTCTCAATTCGACGATCGGGCGATTCCCTACGGGATAGCTGCGCTTCACGGGTGTTTCTGCGGTAACAGGAGGCGATCGCACTCTCATATTTTGTCCGTATATTCCCTTAAAAGCTGTGACAGCAAACAGCAAAAAATTGTGACAGCAAACAGCAAAAAATGTGAACTAAATCACATTTTATATTTCCCAATTATGCTAATGATTGCAGTTGCGTTTGAGCGCAAACATCACAACTGCAAACTTAATTTGTGCTAAAGATTGTAAATCGGCACTTCCTCCACCGATTCAGCTAACTCAAACTTAAACACGCGGGAATAGAAATAGAATTCGCCGTCTAGGGTTCTCTTGATATTTTCAGCGCGTCGAAAACCGTGCTGTTCCCCTTCATAAGCAACGTAAGCAACCGGCAAACCTTTAGCTTTCAATATCTCTACCATCATCTGGGCTTGATTCGGCGGCACCACTTTATCTTCTAATCCTTGAAAGAAAATAACGGGACAAGATAAACGTTCGGCGGAATGAATGGGCGATCGAGCTACATACAAATCTTTTCGTTCGGGATAAGGCCCGATCAATCCATCCAGATAGCGCGACTCAAACTTGTGAGTATCCGTTGCCAAAGCCTCCAAATCGCTAACTCCATAATAGCTCGCACCGGCCTTAAACACATCGCGGAAAGTAAGAGCGCACAGAGTTGTGTATCCCCCTGCACTGCCTCCGGCGATCGCCATTTTTTCGCCGTCAACCCAACCTTTTTCTGCTAAATATTTAGCACCGTTAGCGCAGTCGTCAACATCGACAATTCCCCAACTATCTTGGAGCCTTTTTCTGTATTCTCGGCCGTAACCGGTGCTACCGCCGTAGTTGACATCAAGGACAGCAAAACCGCGACTCGTCCAATATTGAATTTTCAAATTCATGCTGCTAGAAGTAGCAGCAGTGGGGCCGCCGTGGCTTTTCACAACTAACGGCGGTTTTTCGCCCTCCGGTGCAGCGAAGTCTCGGTTTTTCGGGGGGTAGAAGAATCCGAAAGCTGTCAAATTGTTTTCTGTAGGAAAGGCGATCGGTTCCGCTACTGAAAGATAACCAGGTTCGATGCTTAAATCGCTCGATCGGCGCAATACTTCTCGTTGACTTTTTGCCAAGTTTAGTTGTACAATAGCCGTAGATTCTGTCGGCGAACCTGCCAGAAAAAAAACTATTTCTCCCTGTGCTTTGACAGAAGAAATATCAGTGTAAGGCGTCTCAATTGTTGTCAACTGCTTTGCGATCAAATCAAGACTCGCTAAATGCCACTTGCCTTGCTGAGTGTAGGTGCAAATAATTTTGCTTTCCGAGACAACGGCGTAGGTAGACATTCCAAAAACCCACTGAGGAAGTCCAAATTCAGCCGCCATTTCGCACAGAGGTTCTATCTGTGATTTTTCCAAAAAGGAGGCTTCTATTCCAGCCTCCCCCCTTAGCAAGGGGGGATTGAGGGGGG
>JAUBOH010000358.1:0-6777 GCA_036700145.1 Microcoleus occultus BM001215366 | reverse complement strand
ATTCGCGGCCGCATCGATTTGCGATCGGCCCTTCAAAAACCTTGGGATGTTAAACTAAAATGCCACTATCACGAACAAACAGGCGACATTGAAGATAATCAAATTCTTGCTTGGACACTTTTCATCATTGGGCGCAGCGGTTTGTGCGGTGAATCTGTTTCATCCACTGTGCGAAAAGCCTTTCACGCACTCCAAGGATTTGTGACATTAAAACATTTTAAATCTGAAGCTTGTATCGATCGCACTTATCACCGTTTGAATCAAGATTATCAACTTTTACACGCCTTATGTCGATTCTTTTTAGATAATACAGGGCCCTGTCACGAAACTGGCGATCGCGAAATGCTCCCTTTTCTCATAGACATGGCTAAATTATACGAACAATTTGTCGCTGAATGGCTCAAAGCAAATACACCAAAAGGCTTTTTTGTCAAACAACAACACCGAGTCAGACATGACGAAAACTATTTCGATCGCATTGACTTACTGCTGTGCGATATTGAAACAAAAAAAGTCCAATACGTCCTCGATACCAAATACAAAGCTCCTGATAAAGTAGCCAGTAATGACATTCATCAAATAGTTGCTTACGCCAATGCGTTAAACTGCCAAAATGCAATTCTCATCTACCCGCAAAACCTCAAACAGCCTCTAGATATAAAACATGGTGATATCCGAGTTCGCAGTCTAACTTTTTCCTTAAATAGCGACCTAAATCCAGCCGGAAAAACATTCTTAACCTCTCTACTTCCAAACACCCTCTCCTAGCTTTTCTCTACGCCCTCTGCGCCCTCTGCGGTTCATTTCCCCACAAAAAAAAGAGGCGCGATCGCGCCTCCCAAATCCTTCATGTCTGCGATCTAAACACTCACAGCCACTTTCGATTCCTTCGCAGTCAACTTCTCGTAAGTCGCCCGCATCTTCAATCCCACTAACACTTGGAACAAACCAGTTCCATTATTAGAACCGGGATATTCGCGGTGTTGAAGCAATAGGTGAGTTAACTCGCCTTCATACTTCGCCGAAGTCTTGCTCAAATGGCTTTCGATGTAAATCACTTCTTCGAGATTCTCGAACTGACCGTCTACTTCCAAAATCGAGACTTCGTGGCCGTAAAAAGCGTCTGGGCCGTAGTACATCTTAATTCCCGGATAGGAACAAGTCAGTTTGCGGCCGCAAGGAACCCAGTTAATTGTTGAACCTTCGTCAAACAAATACGCCGATTCAAAATTGGCGATGCCTTCGCGCTGGATCATCTGCACCCGCAGCACCTTCCGCTCTTTGTCATCTTTGATCAAGTTGGTCGGCAATACTTGAATTACCACATCGGCATATTGCTTTTGCGGATCGATGTAGGCGGTAAAATCCGGTTTGCGAGCGTTGATCGCAAACAGCACGTCTTCGTAACGGTGGCCCCGTTCCGCCATGTCGCGCTGGATTTTCCAAGCAATTTTTACTTCGTCGCTGATGTCGAGGTAGACGCTGAAGTCGAGGAGCGATCGAACTCGCTCATCATAAAGCGGGTGCAATCCTTCAATCACAATCACATGATTCGGCTCTACCCGCTCTGGAGGATCGAGCAGACCGGTTTCGTGGTTGTAAATCGGCTTGTCGATCGCCCGGCCTTCTTTGAGCGCCTTCATTTGCTCGGCCATCAGGTCAAAATTGTTTGCTCTGGGGTCAAGGGCAGTAATCCCCGTTTCCTTGCGCTGCTTGCGATCGAGACAATGATAGTCGTCCAGGCAGATGACGGTAACGAAATCTTCCCCGAACAAATCTGTCAATCGGCGCAAAAAAGTAGATTTTCCGCATCCGGAGTCTCCGGCAACGCCAATTAAAACCACGCGATCCGGCTTACTGGTCATAGTTTCCCTCTAACAAAATCACTGTTTACTAAGTAACTCAAGTCTAGATTTCACAAAATTTCAGCCCGCAGGTGGCTACAAGCAGGCTTTGCGGGGCTTTGCTACCCCGAGAGGATCGAGTTCTCACCAGCATACAGCAGTCAGTTGACTGCCTGCCCGGGAAGACCTAAGCAATCTTCAAGGCAAGTAATTAATACTAACTTTAGTGGTTAATCTTACCAGAATGCGTCCGCGCCCTACAAGCTCAACGTCATTTTGTCAAATCCTGCTTTCTCTGGGGGGATACCCAAATCAGAAGGACTTATCGGGGCCGATCCCCCGATCGGGTAAAATATTGCGAGTACGCAGACAACAATGGCTATAGGTCAACACCTGAACGCAGCCGGGCGAGGCCGGCGTGGCGTTCGGCTAATTGGGAATTCCAGACGCGAGCGATCGCAACTTGACACTCCCATCGGCGTGGCGAAGCCCAAAGATGGGCGCGGCCAATTAGTCCAGATGGCCTTAAGAAAAAAGTAAATTGAGTCTAACGTCACATTCTCTTTCTTTATAACTCTGTATCGTGAAGGACAAGCAACAAATGTACAGCCCAAGCATATCTGGTGTAGCGGCCAACTCAGAATCAGGCAGCCGCATCTTTGTTTACGAAGTGGAGGGTATGCGTCAGAGCAAAGCAACTGACGAAACAAGTCACCAGATTCGCCGTAGCGGCAGCGTATTTATCTCCGTGCCCTACGATCGCATGAATCAAGAAATGCGCCGGATTGCGCGCATGGGTGGCAAAATTGTCAGCATTCGCCCCTCAAACGGCGCTCCCGAAACTAATGGCAAAGTTGCACCAGAAGCAGGGCTACAGAGTCAGAAATCTGGAGAAGAAACTAAGCCCATGACCCAAGCAAAGGAAAAAGTTCAGGTTCCTGTTAACTTATACAAGCCGGCCAATCCCTATATTGGTAAGTGCATTTCTACAGAAGAAATGGTCAAGGAAGGCGGAGATGGCACAGTCCGTCACGTTAAAATTGACATTTCTGGAGGCAATTTGCACTATCTGGAAGGTCAAAGTATTGGCATTATTCCAGATGGCACTGACAAAAACGGTAAACCTCACAAAATTCGGCTTTATTCGATCGCCTCTACCCGTCACGGAGATGATGTGGATGACAAAACTGTCTCTGTATGCGTCCGCCGGCTAGAGTACAAACACCCGGAAACTGGCGAACAAGTCCTCGGCGTTTGTTCCACTTTTATCACTGGTTTGGAACCGGGAGCTGATGTCAAAATCACTGGCCCTGTAGGCAAGGAAATGTTATTGCCTGACGATGAGGATGCCACCATTATTATGATGGCCACTGGTACTGGTATTGCTCCTTTCCGCGCTTACTTGTGGCGGATGTTCAAGGAAAACAATCCAGAGTACAAGTTCAAAGGTTTAGCTTGGCTGTTCTTTGGCGTTGCTTACACTCCCAACATACTGTATAAGGAAGAGTTGGAGCAATTGCAACGAGAGTTCCCCGATAATTTCCGATTGACTTATGCCATCAGCCGCGAGCAAAAGAATGCTGACGGCGGCAAGATGTACATTCAAAACCGGATTCAAGAGAACGCTGACCAATTGTGGGAATTGGTTCAAAAGCCGAATACTCATACTTACATCTGCGGTTTGAAGGGGATGGAAGGCGGCATTGATGAGGGAATGTCGGCGGCATCTAGCAAGTACGATGTTGACTGGACTGCCTATCAGAAACAGTTGAAAAAAGACGGGCGCTGGCACGTTGAAACTTATTAATGTGTAGCCGGATTTAATCTGAGTTGTAGGGCGGGCTTTGCTCGCCCTACAATTGTTTTAAACAGTTGACAGTTGACAGTTGATAGTTGACAGCGAGGTTTCGCTCAGAGCATTGAAAATTAAAATTTAACCTTTTGGGCGGGCAATATCCCCACCCCACAAGAGTTTAAAGTGTACAATATACTACAGTAAGCTCACCGAAAAAGGGAGATGACTGACATGATCCTAATTCCTACCCAACAACTGACCTTTCAAGAGTATCTGGACTACCAGGGAGAATCAGGTGTTTGTTATGAATTATATCGGGGACATATCATTGAAATGCCAACACCGACAGCTATACATATCAAAATTTGTGAATTTTTGGTTTACCAGTTTCGGCGCTTCTTTGCAGCACACAACCTACCGCTAGTTGCAGTTGTCACTACCGCAGTCCGAACCGAGGAAAATTCTTCGCGCGTTCCTGATGTTGTGATTTGCACTCAGAGTCTTTGGGAACAAGTCTGTGCACAACCTGGTTCCGCAGTCTTGGACTTTGAAGAAAAACCGCTGTTAGTTATAGAAGTTACCAGTCAAAATTGGCGGGACGACTACATCCGTAAACGGGCAGAATATGACTTAATTGATATTCTCGAATATTGGATTGTAGACCCCAATCTACTGAAAATACGAGTGTGTAGCCGTCCCGAAAATGAAGGCAGTTATTCTCACCAGGAATTTTTGCCGGGACAGCAAGTTCAGTCTGTACAGTTCGCTGAATTTATTTTATCGGTGAATCAAGTGCTATGTCCACCGCTGGTAGAAGATTTAATTCGAGAAGAACAAGCGCAGCGACAGCAGCTAGAACAACAAAATCAGGAACTAGGACAGCAAGTTGAAAGATTGGGGCAGCGACTCCGAGAAATGGGGGTAGACATAGATTCAGAACTTTGAATTGTCATATCACATTAGATACTAGACTTCTTGAAAAAGTCTGGTATCTGGATATTGAGCTTAGTTAAATGACAAATTGCTTGATTAGCATACAATGATTGTAGGTTAATTGAGTTTCTACGGGTCAAAGTCGTGGCTTTCAAAATTGGTTTGCTAGGTTTAGGTACAGTTGGCGCGGGAACAGCAGAGATTTTGCTCTCCCCAGATGGCCGCCATCCGCTGTTGCAGGAATTGGAAATCTATCGGGTGGGAGTGCGCGATATTTCTCGAACTCGGTCTTTACAATTGCCAAAAAATGTGCTGACAACTAATCTGGAAGCGATCGCAACTGACCCGGAAGTTGATATTGTAGTAGAACTGATTGGGGGATTGGAACCGGCGCGATCGCTCATTCTCCAAGCTATTGCCAGCGGCAAGCACGTTGTCACCGCCAACAAAGCTGTTATTTCCCGCTACGGTAATGAAATCTTCGATGCTGCCAACAAAAAAGGCGTTTATGTAATGTTAGAAGCTGCTGTTGGCGGCGGCATTCCAGTCATTCAAACTCTCAAACAATCCTTAGGTGCAAACCGCATTCAAACTGTAATTGGCATCGTCAACGGCACAACTAATTACATCCTGACGCGGATGCAAACAGAAGGTGCAGACTTTGGTGAAGTGCTCGCCGATGCACAGCAATTAGGTTATGCTGAAGCTGACCCCACAGCAGATATAGATGGATTAGATGCTGCTGATAAAATAGCTATTTTAGCTTCCTTAGCTTTTGGCGGACGCATCAAATTAGCAGATATTCACTGCGAAGGTATCAGGCAAGTTAGTGCGGCTGATATTGACTACGCCGACAAGCTGGGATTTGCAATCAAATTGTTGGCTATTGCTCAAAAAAACTCTGGCGACAAAGGCAAGCAAGCGGAGGCAGAAAGCGAACTGCTTTCAATTCGAGTGCATCCTACTTTTGTGCCGAAAACTCATCCGCTAGCGAATGTCAACGGGGTTTACAATGCAATTTTAGTGGAAGGAGAGCCGATCGGGCAATTGATGCTGTACGGGCGCGGTGCCGGTGCGGGCCCGACAGCTAGCGCCGTAGTATCCGACATTTTGAATGTGGCGGCCATCCTGAAAACCGAAACAGTGCCTATTCCCCATCCTTTGCTGAGTTGCAATCACCAACAATACTGCAAAATTGCTCCAATGCAGGAACTTGTTACTCGCTTTTACGCTCGTTTTCTCACCCGCGATACTCCGGGCGTAATTGGCAAACTCGGTACTTGTTTCGGTAACCACAAAGTTAGTTTGGAATCAATTGTGCAGACGGGAATTCACGGCGATTTAGCAGAAATTGTTGTCGTGACTCACGATGTTAGGGAAGGTAATTTTCAACAAGCACTCGATGAAATTCGCGCGATGGAAGCAGTCGATAGTATTGCTAGCACGTTGCGAGTTTTGTAAGATTTGCGCCCGGTTCGTAGTGAGGACTTTAGTCCGCAAGAAGAAGGACTAAAGTCCTCACTACGAACCTTTTTTAGATTGTTTTTAGTTTAGTATGGATCAATAAACTTGGATTTTGTCGATCGCCCTACAGGAAGGCACTTGCTAGATTCGCTCTACGAAAAGTTTGCCAAACCCCAACTCCACGATACTGAGGAGCCCAGCAATCCGTCAATTTATGTTCGGCACGAATCGGGGCAAGCTGTTGATGGAAATTATACCATAGAAAAAGTGTTTGAAGACTCTCGCACAGGTTTTTATGCTGAAAGTCGCGTTCCCCTTTCTGGAAATAATCCCTCGGTTCTCGTGCTTCGCGGATACGGTTCGTGGTATCCTTTCGATCGCGTTTTGGAAGATACGCCAGATGTGTTTGTGGCAAAACTAGAGCGGCAATTAAAATCTGCGGAAACTGTGGGTGTTATTGATTGGCTAAAGCAGCAGTTTGAGAGTGGGAATCCGGCTGATGTCATCGGAGAAAGTTTGGGCGGGAAAGTCGCTCAGCAAATTGCTGCAAAATACTATAATTATATTCGATCGACTGTCACTTTCAATGCTTTGGGTGTTTCCCGAAAGTTGGTTCAAACCTCTACAGCTACGAAGGTTTTTCACTACTTTACTTTAGGTGAAAGGTATGCTTTCTGGGCAAATGGAGGCGATTACATACCGGGAACGACTTTTGTAATTTCTAAGAAAGGGAAAAACTGG
>JAUBOH010000357.1:0-6831 GCA_036700145.1 Microcoleus occultus BM001215366 | reverse complement strand
CCCCCTTGGTAAGGGGGGGTCGGGGGGGGTGAATTTTCGCACGCTCACAGACAAGGGGCTGAGAACAACTCAGCAAAAAATCCTTGAACACATCAAACTAGACTACGATACTTTTATTAACTCGGCGTATTTGCGGCAGGGGCGAGCTGATGAATTTATGCTCAAAAAGCCGATCGAACGCAAGCAAGTTTTAGCCAACCTGCTCAAGCTCGATCGATACGACACTTTGTGCGAACAAGCCAAAGATACATCCAGAGAATTTAAAGCTCGAGTCGATGTTCTCAAACACAGTTTGCAAACCGTACAAGAGCAACTGCAACAAAAAGAAGCGATCGCCTCCGAACAAACTCAATTGCAGCAAGCAACCGATTTGCTCTCTTCACAGCAGCAAGCCGACACAACCGAGTTGCAGCAACTGCAACTCCAGCACCACAACCGCCAAACTTGGCAAAAACTCCTGGCCGGCCACCAGCAACAGCACTACAATATCTCTCAAGAATCCCGTCGCTTGCAGCAAGAACTCAGCGCCGCCAAACAACAACAAAACGAGCTGCAAGCTCTCCTGGCACAAGAAAATGAAATAACAGCGGGCATCGCCTATTTTCACAGCTTGCAAGCCACAGAAGAGACTATTGCTGGCAAATTCAAGGCTCACCAGCAAGCCCAAAGTCAGCGTCAGAAATTGCAGGAACAGCAGCGCGACGAACTGAGCTTTTTGCAAAGCAAAATTCAGCAGTTGCAAGTTCAATTAGATGTCTTAAAACAGGATGAAAAAGATGTTCTAGATGTTCTCAAACAGCAGCCGGAGGTTGAGAAAGGACTCGCACAGTTGCAAGCAGTTCGATCGCGCCTCAACGAACTAGAGCAACTGCAACTGCAAGTTTCGCCGCTACTCCAACAGCAGCAGCAAAAGCAACAAAAGCTCGATCGCGCCCGCGCCGGTTTAACCGCCCGCTTAGACGAAATCAACCGACAGGTGCAAGTTCAGCAGCAGCAGCGACAGCCGCAATTACAGCAGGAAATCTCGGCCATCGCCAATCAAATTTTGCAGTTGGAAAACAAGCGAGTTTATCAAGAACGAGTCCGCGAAAAAGGTCAAGAAAGGCACGACTTTCTAGGAAACCTGCAAGCCAAAAGCCGCGACTATCAAACCAGACTCACTGAAATTGACCAAAAACTGCAACTGTTGCGAAAAAATGAAGGAGAAAAAACCGCAGGCGAAGGTACAGCCTCCAATTTTGCCGAAAACGAGCAATCAAATTCGCCTTTAATGGTGCGGGATGCAAATTTTGGTAATTGTCCTTTGTGCGATCGACCTTTGGACGAACATTACTGGAATTTGGTAATTACAAAACACCACTCCCAACAGCAGGAAATCTGGAACCAACTGTGGGTTGTGCGCGAACAGTTGGCCGTCTCCGAGCGCGAAATTCAAGTCCTCAGACATGAATACCGCGAACTAGAACAGGAATTAGCGCCCTACCAAGAATTGCGGGAACGCCGCAGCCATTTGCAAGCACAATTGGATGGCCTGAGCCAAGACGAAAACAGGCTGCAAAGTATGCGTCAAGACGCGGAGGAAATAGAGCGGTTGCTGCGTACAGGCGAGTACGGGGCGGATGAGTTGGGCCAACTCCAGCAAATTGAAATGCAACTGAAACAGCTCAATTATAGCGATCGCAGTCACTCCCTCGCCCGCAGCGATGAAAAGCGTTTGCGGTGGGCAGAAATTAAGCAATCTCAAATCAAAGATGCTCAGCAAAAACTGCATAAAATTAACGTCCGTCGGCCGGATTTGCAAACTCAATTAGCAGCCGCACAGCAGCAGTTAGAACAGCAAAAAAATAGCTCCCAAATACAGCAGCAAATTCTGTCTTTAGATAGATACATTCTGGAAGTTGGCTATAATTTGGAACAGCACGAACAAGTCCGCAGCGAAATGCGCCGAGATCAGTTTTGGATCGCCCGGGCTGAAAAACTGATCTCGGCAACTCAGCAGTACCCGCAAGTGCAGCAGCGGGTGAATGAAATCGCTAATTCCATCGCCGTGCGCGATCGAGATTTGCAAGCTGTCAGCGCTCAAACTTCAGCGATGAACCAGCAGTTGCAAGAACATCCCGATCCGACAGCGCGAATAAGTGCGATCGAACAGCAAATGGGTCGCCGCCGCCAGCAGCTAGACCAACATTTGGGAAGTCTCGGACGACTCCAGCAGCAGCAGCAAAATCTGGAAGCTCTGCAAGTTCAGCTAGTAGCTCAAAAAGAGCAAATGCAAGTTGCAAAACGCCAGTACCGAGTTTATCAAGAGTTGGGTCAAGCCTTTGGCAAAAACGGCATTCAAGCTTTAATGATTGAAAATGTTTTGCCTCAGCTAGAAGCTGAAACTAATCAGATATTGTCGAGATTGAGCGCGAATCAGTTGCACGTTCAATTTATTACTCAGCGGGCGGCTGCTTCTAAAAAAGCAACTAAATTGATTGACACTTTAGACATTTTAATTGCTGATGCTCGCGGGACTCGCGCCTACGAAACTTACTCGGGTGGCGAAGCTTTTCGGATTAATTTTGCGATTCGGCTGGCGCTGGCGAGACTGCTGTCTCAGCGGGCGGGCACGGCTTTGCAAATGTTGATTATTGATGAGGGATTCGGGACTCAGGATGCTGAAGGGTGCGATCGGCTGATTGCTGCAATTAATGCGATCGCCTCCGACTTCGCCTGCATCCTCACCGTCACCCATATGCCGCACCTCAAAGAAGCTTTTCAAGCCAGAATTGAAGTCAGCAAAACTGCTGAGGGTTCTTGCATCAGCTTGTCAATTTAGAAGGGTTAATGAACCGGATGGAAGGAGGAGAGGAAAAAAAAGTAGAAAGTATCAGCATTTTCAACTTCTGTTTTCTACCTTCTTTCTGTCTTGGGTATTTTTACCTTTTGGCTTCTGCATAAGTGCCGGATGCCTTCGGTTGCTCGTTTCCCGCGCCGGATTTTTTTTTCTGTTGACTTTGTTAAGAATGCTAAGGTGAACTACCAGACTAGAAATGCTCCGCATACAGCACTGGCTTCCTGATTCATCGGGATGTGCTTTTATCTCCGAAAAGATAAGTAGTCTTACCGTCCCTCCACAGGCTGGAGTCCTAGTTCCTAAGACCCATATTTTTTCTGGCAACACGTCCCGTTCAGCTTGGTTTTACGGGGAGATAATGGTCAAGATACACCTATCATATCATTGATTCGTTATCACTCAATTTATTTTCGGGCGGCGCTTTCATCCCGTCACTCATCCTGTAAACGGATAGAGTGCGGGACTTCCCGTTCGCATTAGTTAAAAGTAAGATTGTAGAATAAAAAAGCATCAAAGTATTTATATTTTCTTATTGTTCTGTCCGCTCCTTCGGAGCATGAGTATTGCCACCGATGACAACAGACTCTTTCCACCTGTCTCTCCTAGAGCGGGCGATCGCCGCGTCGAGCAACAGCATCCTGATCGCAGATGCTAGCAGGGCCCACAGACCTATTATCTACTGCAATCCTGCTTTTGAGAAACTGACCGGCTACACCCCTGAAGAAGTCATGGGACGCAACTGCCAGTTTTTGCAGGGCCCGGATACCGATCGCGCCGAATTAAACAGACTCCGCAGCAGTTTGCGATCGGGCACGGAAATTAAGGTAGTTCTCAAAAATTACCGCAAGGACAAAACTTTTTTTTGGAACGAATTAACCGTTTCCCCCGTTCTAGACAGCGAGGGCAAATTAACTCATTTTATCGGAGTTCAGAACGATATTACCCAAAGAGTCGCAGCGGAAACAGCCAGGGAAGAAAGCGAAGAAAGATTGCGGGCGATCGCCACTGCAACTCCCGTTCCCCTGCTAATTACGCGCCTGGAAGACAGCGCAATTTTGTACGCAAATCTAGCTCTCGGCGAAACTTTCGGCTTGAATTCTCAACAGTTGGTCGGCAGCAAAAAGAGCGACTTTTATGCTAATGTCAGCGACCGCCATCAATTGCTAGAATTAGTCAAACAGCAGGGCTTTAGCGACAGCAAACAAATCTGCCTTAAAAAACCAAACGGCAGTTTTTTTTGGGTAAAAATGTCGATGCGGTCGATTAATTTTAACGGCGAAGCAGCAATTTTATCGGCATTTTACGATATTAGCGATCGCGTAGAAGCAGAAACAGCACTGCGGCAAAGCGAAGCCAGGTTTCAAAAACTAGCCGCCAACGTTCCCGGAATGATTTATCAATTTCAGTTAGCAGCAGACGGCACTGTGTCATTCCCCTACGTCAGTTCCGGCTGCCGCGAACTCTACGAATTAGAACCTCTTGTGCTGCAAAATTCAGCTATTCCCGCTATTCAAATGATTCATCCTCTGGATGCGCAAAACTTCCAGGAATCTGTTGCTATCTCAGCTCAAACTTTAGAGCCTTGGCGGTGGGAAGGCAGATTAGTTTTCCCCGAAGGTCGGATTAAGTGGGTTAGCGGCGCTTCTCGACCAGAAAAAAGCTCTAAAGGTGACATTATTTGGGACGGCTTGTTGATTGACATTAGCGATCGCAAACTAGCAGAATCAGCACTGCGGCAAAGCGAAACCAGATTTCAAAAAATGGCCGCCAACGTGCCGGGAATGATTTATCAATACTTGCTGCGTCCCGACGGTTCCAATGATTTTTTGTATGTGAGTCCAGGCTGTCGGGAAATCTACGAATTAGAACCGGAAAAACTGAAAAAAAATGCTGTTTTTATGTGGTCAGCGGTGCATCCAGACGATATAAAGTCCCTGTCAGAATCCATAGCTATTTCCGCACAAACTTTAAAACCTTGGAAATATGAAGGGCGGATCGTAACGCGATCGGGAAAACTGAAATGGATTAGCGGCCTCGCCCGCCCGGAACTGCAAACGAACGGCGATATACTTTGGGAGGGCGTGACCATCGACATCAGCGATCGCAAGCTAACAGAAATCGCCCTGAGCCAGTCAAAAATCGCCCTGCAACAAGCCAATCTAGAACTAGAAAAGCGCGTCCGAGAACGCACCGAAGCCTTGCAAAACTCCCAGAAAATGCTGTGGTTGGTAATCGACAACATCCCTCAGTTAATCGCCTGGAAAAATCGAGATTCAGTTTACCTCGGAGGTAACAAAAACTTTGCCAAAGTCGCAGGTTTCAATCACCAGAGTGAAATCGCCGATCTCACCGACTGGGATATGCCCTGGAAGCCAGAAGAAGCAGAATTTTTTCGAGCCTGCGACCGCCGGATTATGGATAGCAACACCCCAGAATATCACATTATAGAACCCCAACTGCAAGCCGACGGCACCCAGCGCTGGCTGGATACAAATAAAATACCTTTGCACGACAATAACGGCAATGTTGCCGGCATTTTGTGTACCTTTGAAGACATCACCGAGCGGCTTTCTCTAGAAGCTAAAGTCCGGGCGAGCGAGGAACTATTTCGCAAAATATTTGAAGATGCACCCATCGGTATCAACTTAGCCAATTTAGACAATAACAAATTAGTGCGAGTCAATAAAACTTACTGCGAAATGCTGGAATATACCGCCGCAGAATTGCTCGGCAAAACATTTATAGAAATTGGGCATCCCGAAGATTATCAAAAAAATATCCAAATTGCTGCTGCTCTGAATCGGGGAGAAATTCAGAGCTATCAAATCGAAATCCGCCAAATTTCGGCGACAGGTAAGATTGTTTGGGTAAACGTGACAGCTACTGCGATTCGAGACGGCGAAGGAAAACCTATTTACAGCTTAAGGATGATTGAAAATATTACCAACCGCAAAATTTCAGAAGCAGCACTCCAAGCTTCCGAAACTCAATTGAGAAAACAAGCAGCCCAATTGCAACAAGCCTACGAACAGCTCCAACACGCTCAAATCCAATTAGTTCAATCAGAAAAAATGTCGAGCCTCGGTCAGATGGTGGCCGGAATCGCCCACGAAATCAACAATCCCGCAACTTTTATTCACGGCAATATTTCTCACACCCACCACTATTTTCAAGATTTAATCGAACTTTTGAATCTCTACCAGCACTGCTACCCGTCCCCAGTTCCTCAGATTGCCGAAAAAGTTAAGGAAGTAGAGTTGGATTTTCTCAAGGAAGACTTGCCAAAAATGTTAGATTCCATGAAAGTAGGAGTAGAAAGAATTAGTAAAATTGTGCTGTCGCTGCGGAATTTTTCGCGGCTGGACGAATCAGAAATGAAGTTGGCGGACATTCACGAAGGAATTGACAGCACGCTGTTAATTGTGCAGCACCGATTGAACTCAAACTGTGAAAAAAATGGGATTCAAGTTATTAAAGAATACGGAAAATTATCGAAAGTTAACTGCTGTGCGGGGCAGTTAAATCAGGTATTTCTCAATATTATCAATAATGCGATCGACGCTCTAAAAAACCAAAAGCAACCCCGGACGATCGTGATTCGCACTCTCATCAAAAAAGCCGGGTTGAACAGCGACAGTAAAAGCCAGCTCGGCGAGTCCGATCGCATTGTCATTTGCATCGCCGACAGCGGGCCGGGAATGACCGAAGACGTTCGCAAGCGGCTGTTTGACCCCTTCTTCACCACCAAACCGGTCGGGTCTGGCACAGGCTTGGGATTGTCCATCAGCCATCAGATTGTGGTAGAAAAACATAGGGGAACTCTGCGGTGCATCTGTGCGCCCGGACAGGGAGCGGAATTCTGGATTGAACTTCCTCGGTAGCGTAATACCAGTTTTTTATGAGGCTGCATAGAATTCTGATCCCCCCTAGCCCCCCGAATCGAAGGGGGGGACAAGATTCCGATCAAAGTCCCCGCAACGATTCGGGGGATT
>JAUBOH010000356.1:5394-6831 GCA_036700145.1 Microcoleus occultus BM001215366 | reverse complement strand
ACACGGCGAGTCCCGCGCGTCCCTACAATTAATGGGGTAGGGACGCGCGGGACTCGCCGTGTCCGAACTATGATTCCGATGCAACCGGAAACAATATTATTGACGATAAATTTAAAATCCCCACCCTTGCTAGTTGCAAATAGGGCGGGGATTTTATTGGTTAAGTGTTGGTAAAAAGGGGACATTAACTTAAATTAAGCCGAACCGATCGCAAATTAAAGCTACTCCCGCTGCAAAAACCGTAATTCCCAGGGCTACCAGCGGGTTTTGCCCTCTGCTGACCGCAAAAGAAGTGACCACCCCAGCTCCTAAAGCCGCAGTTACAGCAGCACTCGCCAAATCTCGATCGGGACGTTTGTCGTACATATTTTTTATTGTTAGTAGCTGTTAAGCTGAAAACTTACATCTTGGGATCAAAGCTATCACTTTTGCCTGTGGTGCGGTGACAACATCCTCATTTTTGCAACTAACCTTAAAATTTTGCTAACTTTCTTAACATAATCTGATTAATTAGATAATTTTTACTTATTAAACTGGGAATTGCTCTGTGGAGTTTCAGCGATGGAAACCTTTGCTCTGCTCGGCTTTCATGTCAAATTTAGGATTTTGCAGGGGCGATCCTCTTCTGCAAGCTTCGCTAACGTACTCACAGTCTCAGCGTCTGGTCACTGCAATTCCGAATATCCTAAATAAATTTTACTTGACTTTTGGAAGTAAAAGTGATATTGAGTTTTTGAAACCGGAGATGAAGATTGGCAAGTTGCAGACTTAGATGGCGTCGAGTCGATCGACCAAAATGAAATTAATTTGCACTCAGGAAGCAAGTCCTTCTTGACTAAAACTCAGAGGACTCTTCGTCCTCACTACAAACCGATAACGGTTATTTTACCGGACACGCTCGCTCGCTCGCCATTGTCCTATTCTCCCTCGACTTTTTCAGTATTCCCACCCTTGACCCAACCTTCGCGATTGCCATCCTCCACCCGAATCCGCTGCCACTCTTTGTCCGGCGAATCTTCCAAAACCACGACTTTTTCTTTGTAACCAACACCGCCAATGCGGTTGGAGTCTCGGTTTCCACTATCCCGGAGAATTAAGCCGATCGGCTGAGTTACCAGAGCTCGGTAAGCTCCCGGTTCCAGCGGTTTCGGAGACGGGGCATCGCTAGACGTAGAAACTGGGCTGGCCTTGGCTGTTGACTTTGGCCCAGCACCGGCAATCTGAACTGCTGTTTTGTCGTTGGGAAAAACAGGTCTTTCGGGCGCAGTAGTTAGCTTGGCGGCAAAGTAAAGTGCAGCAGCCACGCTAGCGCCTGCCATCAGGACGATCGCTAGCAGAAAACCCACTAAAAACTTGAAAACGCTATATACACTGTTCATTGCTGACTGTTGACTGTTGACTGTTGACTGCTCATTGCTCATTGCTGACTGTTAACTG
>JAUBOH010000356.1:0-5294 GCA_036700145.1 Microcoleus occultus BM001215366 | reverse complement strand
TGACTGTTGACTGTTGACTGTTGACTGCTCATTGCTCATTGCTGACTGTTAACTGTTGACTGTTGACTGTTGACTGCTGAGTGAAATCTGATAACTGACAACTGACAACTGACTTCAAAAGCTTAGCCTTGAATTCGGCGGCTCAAACTGCCGTATCGAGAAGCAAGGCGAGCTTTCCCAGCAGCGGCCCAATCTTGGAGAAACTGGATTTGTTCTTGAGCCGTTCTGGCTAAGGGCACCATCTGACTAGCTGATTCTAAAATATCATCTGTAGTAAAGTCTCGATTTTGGCTAAACCCAATGTGCATTGCTTCAATTAAAGTTTGCTCGATTTCGGCCCCTGAAAAATCGGGAGTTTCGTAAGCCAAGCGCTCTAAATCGTAATTTTTGATGCTGTGCGATCGCAACCGCAACAAATGTACCTCAAAAATCGCCCGCCGTTCCTCCTGGCTGGGCAAACCCACAAAAAATATTTCGTCAAACCTACCTTTTCTCAGCATTTCCGGCGGCAAAGACTGGATGTTGTTGGCCGTTGCGACTACAAAAACCGGGGAAGTTTTTTCTGCCAGCCAAGTAATAAAAGTCCCGAACACTCGGCTGGTTGTGCCAGAATCGCCTTTACCGTCCAATCCCGCAAAAGCTTTGTCAATCTCGTCTATCCACAGCACGCAGGGCGCTAAGGCTTCCGCTAGCTGAATCATTTGTCTGGTGCGGGATTCCGATTCCCCGACTAATCCGGCAAATAAGCGGCCGACATCCAAACGAAGTAAGGGTAAATGCCAGTGATGGGCGATCGCCTTTGCAGTTAAGGATTTTCCGGTTCCTTGAATTCCGACTAACAGCAAGCCTCTGGGATGCGGTAAACCGTATTGGCGAGCTCGATCGGAAAAAGCACCGCCGCGCAGCAGCAGCCATTCTTTGAGATTGTCCAAACCGCCGATATCGGAGATATTTTCGCGGGCTGGGTAGAAATCCAGAATTTGAGTTTGGCGAATTGTTTGGCGTTTTTCTTCTAAAATCAGTTCCGCGTCGTCGGGATGGAGTTCGCCTCTAGTGGCGATCGCCTTTGCCAAAACTCGGCGGATTCGTTCGAGCGACAGCCCTTGACAGGAGCGCACCGTTTCGTCCAGCAAACGCCCTTCAATGGCTTGTCCGGTAGCTCCTAACAGCCTTTCCACCTCAATTTTGATTTCCGCCGCCGCAGGCAGGGGAAACTCCAAAACCGTGATTACTTCGCTGAGGTCTTCCGGGATCGAAATTATCGGAGATACGATGACAATATTCTTGGGTTGAGATTTGAGGCGTCTCGCCAAATTACGCAGTTGGCGGGAAATCGAGACATCTTCTAAAAACCGCTGAAAGTCTCGCAGAATAAAGATTGCAGGTGCGGATGACGGCAATTTTTCGAGAAACTCTAAAGCTTGCAGCGGGTTGCGCTTGCCAAATCCGGCATCGTTGGGATTGCCTTGGTAGCCGTCTACAAAATCCCAGATATAGACAGCGCGAGAACCCTGTTTTTTGGCGCATTGGGCGATCGCCACTTCTACGCGCTCTTCTTCCCGTGTGGGAATGTAAATTAGGGGATAGCGCGATCGCAGCAGCAGTTCAAATTCGTCACTAAAAATAGTCATTAGTTATTAGTTATTAGTTATTAGTCCTTAGTCCTTAGTCCTTAGTTATTAGTTATTAGCTGTTAGCTGTTAGCTGTTAGCTGGTGTTATTTTTTGGCATTCGTTATTCCACAGTTATTAGTTGTTAGCTACTGACTGCTGACTGCTGACTGCTGACTAATGACTAATAACTAATGACTAATGACTAATGACTAATGACTGTTGACTAAGGCAATTGCCGTTTAAGTGCTGCTAGAGATGCCCAGCGACTGTCCGATACTGCTTCTGAACTTTCTGTCTCTTCTGGAGCATTTAAATCTATTCCCGGACAATCAGTATCGCATAGCTGTTTGTGCGGCAGTTCCAAACACATTTGCTCGTACACCCAATCGGTTGGAGAGAAATAGCCACCAGGGGACAAATTTTCCACCAAATCTTCTAAATCTACTTCAAATTCTCCTGAACTTGAATCAGCCTGATTCGCTTTTTCTTCGAGCCAGATTAGTTCAGATGATTGGAGTTTCAAACGGTGATTGTATTGTTTCAAGCATCTGTGACAGGTGAGAGTCACAATTGTTTCTGCTTTCGCCTTCACCTCAAGATAATTCCCTTGGTGAGTTACTTGCAGTCGCCCGCGCACCGGAGTAAGAGTTTCTAAATCGGGGATAATTTCTTCAAAATCAATGACCTCTTTCCGCTCAGTTTTTGTGAGTAGATGAGGGATATAAATTGTCTCCATAATCTTTTGCCTTCCTACTTCTTGAATTCAAAGGTCAAAAGGAATAGTTAAAAATTAACTTCTTCCTTCTTCCTTCTTCCTTCTTCCTTCCTTACCGTCAGCGCCGCCGCACTACCAAACGCCGATCGGGTTCTTGTCCTTGACTGTAAGTTTCTAGATCCTCACATTCGCTCAAAAAGCTGTGTATTTGACGGCGTTCTGCCGAAGACAGGGCTTTGAGTTCAAATTCAACTCCTGTCGATCGCGCTTGGTCTGCTGCGTACTCTGCCATCGATCGCAGTTCCTCTTGGCGGCGGATGCGATAGCCGTTCAGTTCAACTGTGTAAGGAATGGCTTCATCCGATTCATTACCTATGTTTGCAACTGTGTTGCAGAGGTACTGAATGGCATCTATTACATTACCGTCAGGCCCGACTAAGATGGCAACTTGTTCTGGACTCAGATTGCTTTCCTCTATTGTCATCCAATAGCAATCTTCTTGTTGTTCGCATACCACTTTTGACGGAATTGCGGACAGTTGTAGCAATTCTTCTAACCATTGCTGTCCGCGCTGCATTTGAGAGTCTTTCATTGTTGTTAAAATCAAGCCTTTTTCTTAGAACGCTTGGGCTCAAAGGGAAGTGCATCTAATCCCTGTTCTTTTTGGGTTTTCGCCTCTGCTTCGTCCACAATTTTTTGGAGGTTTTCGGGCAGGGGTTCTCTGGACAAAATAAACGATTGAACTGTTTGGAAGATGTTAGCAATCAGCATATACATCAACACGCCAGCCGGCAGCGGGAAGAACAAAAACATCCCCGAAAATATGACAGGTGTCAGTTTGTTGACTGTAGCCTGTTGGGGGTTGTCGTTTGGCCCTTGTGCTTGTCCCGAAAGAGTTTGGTTGATATACAAACTGATGCCGAAGCCGAGGATCATCACCAAAATATCCCAGTGGATTGTACCGTCTGAGTCGATCGCGCCCACGCGGCCTAGAGCTTCTATAAACAGGAATCCTTTGTTTGTAGCCAATCCGGGGATTGTGCCTTGAACTGTGGCTTCACCGGGCGCTAAAGCCGTGATGTTGCCCTGTTCGTCTACCTTGACAGTTTCTTCACCTTTGATCACTTTCCAGCGAGGAACAAAGTCTATTTCGCTCTTATTTTCGGCCGCTAGAGCTGTGAGAGCTTTGCCATCTGGGGTTTGAAAATTAATTTTGGTTGTGTCGCCGACGGAGAGTTTGTCGCCGCTTGGAATCACGCCCACAACTGGAGCGTGAAAAGTACCTGTGACGTAAATATTTTGCGGCGGTGTAGCAAAAGCTTGCGGTTGAACAGTTTCGATTTGTTCTTTGGGCAAAACTTGAACGTTAACGCTGTAATTTATGTCAGAAAACGGCGAACCCCTGAGCGTGGCAAACAGCGCAAACAGCACCGGCATTTGCAGCACTAATGGGAAGCATCCTGCTAGAGGATTACCAAATTCTTTGTAGACTTGGCTCATTTCCTCCTGCTGTTTAGTAGGATTGTCTTTATAGAGTTTTTGAATTTGATCTACTCGCTCTTTCATTAACGGCTGCGCTACTTTCATGCGTCGCATATTGCGAAGAGAGCCTGCGTTGAGAGGATAAAGAGCAAAGCGAATCACGAGCGTCAGAGATACGATCGCTAAACCGTAGCTTGGCACGATCCCGTAGAAAAAATCTAGGATCGGCAGCATGAGGTTGTTGGAGAGAAACGAGATACCAAAATCCATTCGCTTGTTCGTTAATTTAGGTGCTCTATGTTTGCTGTTGAGAACTATTTTTACCCGCTGAACGCGAGCCGCCTCAACTTTTAGGGTTTTGTCTCTATCTTAGGACATTGCCCGTCGATCGACCGCCCTGCCTGCGGGTTTTTGGTAATGAGTTTGCGAATACTCGCACTGACTTTACCCTGATTTGAGGGCGAAGCGGTGCGGTTATTTAGCTTGAGCCGCGTTGGCTTTTTGAGCTGCTGCGGGCAGTTTTTCGTTAATGTAGTCATACATTGCTCGAAATTTCGGAATCGATCGCAGTTCCAAGCGGCTGCCATTTTTCATTGTCAGCACCATGTCTCCGTAAGTTCCGAAACCGCGAGGTACTGTGACGATTTTGACTATATCTGAGTAGATAACGTCTGTGCGTTCGCGCCCCATCCAACCGCTAGTTACCGAAACTCGGCGGCTGGTGATCCGGTAGCGCAACCACAGAGCCCGGACAATCGATCCTACTGCGAGGGGGATTCCCACGACAGTCAGCCCCAGGAGTAAGTTGATGATCAAGTCACCGGGCGCGGGGCCGCCTTCATAATATACTTCCTCTCGAATTCCCATTTAGTACCTCGGCTTCTACCAACAACTGCTCTAATTCTTGCAGAATTTCTGCATAATTGCACTCTTGTGCGATCGGACGCACGACAATTACTAAATCCCACCCGAATTTTAGTCGAGGTAATAGTTGTCGCAAAGCTGCCCGAATCTGGCGCTTAATCCGGTTGCGGACTACAGCACGTTTGCTCACCTTCAAGCTGATAGAAATGCCTGTGCGAGTGGGCTGCAAGGATTTTTCGGCTGTCGGTTTGCTCCCTTCGATGCTTTTTGGTTTACGCAGAGCTCTGAGGCTGAAATGAGCAGAGTTACGACGCATTCCCTTGCGGTAGACGGCGCTGAAGTCTTTTCGGTGTTTGAGTCGGTTTGTCTCGGGCAACATGGCTGCGATCGTTCAGAAACCTGAACAAGAGTGCAGTGCTAGACTGCGAGGCGGTGGCGACCTTTGCTGCGGCGCGCTTTGATTACCAATCGACCGGTTGCGGTACGCATTCTGGCGCGAAAACCGGATGTTCTTTTTCTTTTGCGGCTGGTTCCGTGCAGGGTTTGCTGTGTCATTTTGATTTCTCCGAGCTTGTTACTTTACTTTTGATTAATATTCACAATCTTCTAGTTTACCATAC
>JAUBOH010000355.1:0-6898 GCA_036700145.1 Microcoleus occultus BM001215366 | reverse complement strand
CTGTAGGGACACGGCAATGCCGTGTCCGGCGCGGGGAGTAGGACACGGCATTGCCGTGTCCGGCGCAGGGAGTAGGACACGGCATTGCCGTTTCCCTACGGTTCGCTTTGACTTTTAATAATTGGTATAAGATTGAGGACTGTAGCAAGACTTTTTTAAATTGGTACAAGCAACTACACAAAATGAGGACTAAAGTCCTCACTACAAACCGATCGCACTTGCATCAAATTCAAACCGCTCGATTGGCAGTTTCCGCAAGAATCCTCTTAATTTGGGCAGGAGTCAGATTCGGATTTGCCTGCAACATCAAAGCTATCACCCCAGCTACGTGCGGCACAGCCATTGAAGTACCCGCAAAATATCGATAGGGAATCCCCGGTTGAGAAAGCGGCACAGTAGAATAAACGTCCCCAGAATCTGCCCTGCCGCCGTCGCCGCCCGGAGCAACAAAATAATTGAGCGCCTCAGCTCCCGCCCGGTTAGAAAAGTCTGCAAACAAGCCGTTCCGGCTAACAGCACCGACAGCAATTCCTACCTCATCCGCAAACCGAGCCGGATAATCTACTTGTGGGCGAGCATCATTTCCGGCGGCCGAAATCACCATTATACCTTTAGCTTCAGCGGCTCGAATAGCATTCAATTCGTCGTTGTTCAACTGTTGGCCGCCCAAACTGACATTAATTACCTTCGCTCCATTTGCCACCGCATAATTAATCGCATTAATTTCATCCCTAATTCTTCCCACCCCGGCGCGATTGAGTATTTTTAAAGGCATAATCTTCGCAGTCGGAGCCGTTCCAGTAATCCCAACCCCATCCCTTTTCGCAGCAACTAAACCCGAGATATGAGTGCCGTGACTATTATCATCTATTGGGTCATTATCGCCGTTCACAAAATCCCATCCCCGGAAATCATCAACAAAACCATTGCCATCATCATCAACCCCGTTGCTAGCTTTATTGCGACCGCTCGCATCAACGCCAGTTTCCCCCGCATTGCTCCAAATATTCCCCGTCAAATCCGGGTGATTGTAGTCAATGCCGCTATCGATAACTGCTACCACAATGCCGTCTCCAGTCAATCCCTTCGCCCAAACCTCTGGAGCTTTAATTAAATCTCTGCCCCACTCGTCGCCGCCCAAATCGGGAACATCAGGAAAAGTTGGGCTACCTTGAGAAGCAGCAACTGCTGCCGCCGCATTCACCAAACCGAACCCGAAACGAGTGTCAAAACCCTGCAAGTTGCTCAGATTGTTAGCAGAAACAGTTGCAGGAGTTGCAGACAGATTTAGGGTAAAGTTTGTAGTGCCTTGGAATTGATAAATTCGGACGTAGTAAGTTCCTGCTGTCAAACCGTTGATGTCGATCGACTCCGGCGATAAACCCGATTCTTGAGAAGAAGCAATAATATCGGTAAAGTCAATAGAATTGTCGCCGTTAATATCTTTAATTAAAGCCACGTCAACATCTGCCGTCAAACCGCTAACAGTTAATTTAAAGTCGCTATTTGCTTGCATTGTAAAGCGGTAAAGGTCGTCTGGCCGCGCGTTGCTAACCGAGTCTGCGATCGTTTGAGTGCCGCTCAAAACGCCTAAATCGCGGGCTTGGCTTAGTTGGTTGCCCAATACGGTACTTGCAGAGATGAAGGTATCGGCGAGGTCTTGTGGAGATGCGTTGGCTACCAAGCCTAAAATAGCACCTGACCCGCGAATTTTAATTAATGTATTGGAAATACCGGGGGCGAGCGAGATTTCTTCGAGAATCAAGTCAGCTTCGGTAAGATTGTCAGTCAGTCCGATCGAATCCACAAAACTGTTAAAGTCAGTAATCATGTCTGCGGCCGCCGGATCGGAGACGGCGGAGTCGCTGCGGAGGACAAAGATATCCGAGCCCAAACCCCCTGTCAGCGTATCTTTGCCCGCATCGCCCACTAAAACGTCGCTACCTGCGCCACCGCTGAGGGCATCATCTCCCCTACCTCCCTGCAAGGTATCGCTGCCAGAATCGCCAAACAGGATGTCGCTGCTGGCACCGCCGTTAAGCAAATCGTTGCCAACACCTCCGAACAGCGTATCCGAATTGCCGCCACCGAGGAGTCTGTCGTTACCGTCATCACCGCTAATTATCTCGGCATCCGACGAACCGACAATAAAATCGTTACCTCCCAGGGCAAAAAGTCCGTTAGGATAAGGAGTCAAAAAGCCCGGTGTTAAAGTGAAACTGTTGGGGCTATTATCTAAAAGATAGGAACGACCGTCAGGACTAGGGCCAGGCATAGAAAGATACTCCGTATAATTGCGATCGATCTAAATTTTAAAGTTTAAATATGAAATTGTGGTTAAGAAAGCAGTAAGCCCAAATTCAAAAATCAGGGTTAAAAAATGGGAAAACAACATTTGCATCGAATTCGTAATTTTATCAAGCTTGCGAAATCACGTCTCCAGCCTTATTTGCGCTGTTTGATTTTGGGCGGAACGTTTTTATTTATTGCCCAAGCTTTGTTAACTCACTGGCGAGAAATCGCAAATATCCAAATTAGAGCCGAAAGTTTTCCATTGCTGGCGATCGCCCTGGGCGTCACTTTGCTTTCTCTAATTTTTGTCGGCTGGGTGTGGATGTTGATTTTGCGAGAATTCCGCCAACGTGTAAATGCGGCCTGGGCGATTCAAGTTTTTCTCAAAACTAATATTGCCAAGTATTTGCCGGGGAATATTTGGCATTTTTGGGGTCGAATATTGGACGCCCAAAAAGCCGGTATTTTCCCCAAAGCTGCTACTCTCAGCGTGTTGCTGGAACCGCTGCTGATGGCTTCGGCAGGCGTCCTGATTGGCTTGTTGTGTTTTGATAAAATTAATTGGTTGTTGCGACTTGTCGGTTGTGCTGCTATTTTGACGGCGATTCATCCCCGGATTTTAAATCCGATCGTCCTATTTGTAGAGAAGTTGAAGTTAGAGAAGAAGGGGGAAAATGCAAAGGCTGAGGAGGTTGCGGGCGAGAAAGGGATTTTTCGTTTAGAGTCTAGCTCCAATCTAGCAAGAATAACATCGAGTGTCAAGTCCCCCCGCAAAATTAATTTGCCAATTAAACGCTATCCTTTAGTGCCGTTAATCGGACAAATGTGTTTTATCGGATTGCGGGGGAGCGGGTTTTTGCTAACTGTAATGGCTTTAACTCCGGTGAACTTTAGCAATATTCCGAACTTGTTTGGTGCTTTTTGTTTTGCGTTTGTTGTCGGTTTAGTCGTGCCCGGTGCGCCTGGGGGAATGGGAGTATTTGAAGCAACGGCGATCGCGCTTTTGTCCGATCGCTATTCTACGGGTATAATTCTGAGTTCAGTGGCTTTGTATCGGATTATCAGTATTCTGGCGGATGTTTTTGGTGCTGGTTTGGCTAAGCTCGATCGATCGCGCGATCGGCACAGTAAGTAAGTAGGAAAATACAGCAGATTCCACGTTTATGAAGTACACCCCGATCGCGATCGAGCGCCGTAGGGGCACGGCACTGCCGTGTCCTTACCTCTGCTATGTACCTACGAACAAGCGCAAAAGTGCTGTATATAATGCCAGCAGACTTGCCCCGATTAGCAGGAGTCGAAAATATGTATTTTTATTAAGATTTTTTGCTTACGTACGTATGCTGGCTATAGTTGAGCTTAGACAAAATTTGGTCAAATAATCTGTTTGGGCTCATAAAGAACAAAGCCACAAACAATATAGTCTGAATCCATAAATTTAAGACTTGCAAACAAACCTAGTTGCTCTCTAAAAAATAACAATTTTAGGTATTTGTACCGTTAAAGAAACGTTTTTTTTTAGTTCCGGTGTGCTAGTCCTGGATTTATGAAAAATTGTTAACTTTAGGCCATAGGGTGCACAGCCATGATACCAGTTTTATCAGCAGGGGCGAGCGAAATTGCGAATCAAATCAACGCGGGCCAAGGGAGTTTTGGGGAAAAGATCGATCGCACCAATCAACCCAGTACAATAGTATTTATCGATGCGGCAGTAGCAGACTATCAAAATCTCCTAGATAAAGTGAAATTGGGAGTAGAAGCAATAATTATCGACTCCGAGAGAGATGGAATCGAACAAATTAGCGAAGTGTTAGCGAATCGCACTAATATTGACAGCATTCATCTAGTTTCCCACGGCGAACCGGGAAGCTTGCAACTCGGTAAAACCAGACTATCTATCGATAACCTAGAAGCT
Organism: Microcoleus occultus BM001215366; assembly: GCA_036700145.1. GTDB lineage: Bacteria > Cyanobacteriota > Cyanobacteriia > Cyanobacteriales > Microcoleaceae > Microcoleus. The sequence continues at coordinate 2,691 of JAUBOH010000355.1, read as the reverse complement.
TATAGCCAGCAATTGCAGCAGTGGCGGCGCGCTTTAACAGTTGATGCAGATATTCTAATTTATGGGTGCAATGTAGCAGCAGCATCCCGCGCTTACCCGAAAGTCCGCCAGGGAATAAATTCCCTGTCTCATAGCGAAAGTCGGTTAAAACCGACTGAAAACAATCAAATTATTCAGTCCTATGAAGAGGACTTTTGCTATGAGACGGGGGTTGAAACGAACGGCGGACTCGACGAACAAGCAGTAGATAGTGCCCACTTTCTCCACCGCATTGCATCCCTCACCGGTGCAAATATCGCCGCATCCAAGCATCTGACGGGGAGTGCAAAATTAGGTGGGAATTGGGAACTAGAAGAAAAAATCGGCAACATTAAATCGCCCCTAGCATTCGAGTCAAACGCGATGCAAAATTATGCGTCTGTTTTGGCTACATATACCGTTACCAATAATTCCGATAGCGGTACAGATTCTCTGCGAGATGCGATCGACAAAGCCAATTCCAATCCCGGATTAGACACAATTAACTTTAACATTCCCGGCACTGGCCCTCATACCATTACCCTTTTCAATCAAGCCTTACCTGTCATCACCAGCCCAGTTATTATCAATGGCAAATCTCAACCAGGATATGCTGGAAAACCAATTATTGAACTCAAGGGCAGTTTAGTACAACAATCTAGCAACTTTTCAGGCATCCCCTATGTTAGTGGTATAGAATTGAGCCGGAGTTCTTTTGGCGGTCAGGAAGATTCCAGTGGCAGTACCATTCAGGGATTAGTTATTAATGGATTTGGAAAGGGCGGAAATTTCCCTTTAGGTCACGGCATTTGGGTACAGACTAACAACAATACCATCCAAGACAACTACATTGGCACTGATATTAGCGGTACGACTGCTGTAGGCAACACTGGCGCTGGGATCAGAATCCAAAATTACACTCTAAACAATCCTCCTAACGTTGTCACCCCCGTAACAGGTAATATTATCTCCCGGAACGTCATCTCTGGTAACGACTTTACAGGCATATTTGTTGCAAAGGAAGGTGTCACCAATACCAAAATTACTGGCAATTACATCGGGACTGATGCCACGGGGACAATAAATTTAGGTAACAAGGGTGATGGCATTTTTATCTTAGGCCAAAACTCGAATAATACTATCGGGGGTACTGCACCCGGGGAAGGTAATATCATTGCCAACAATAGCGGCAGCGGGATTCAGGTTGCTAGTAAAAATGCCAACAGCAACACCATACAAGGGAATAGCATCTTTAACAACAAACGCTTAGGTATTGACTTAATCGGCAATACTGGCATCACTCCCAACGATTTGGGCGACGCTGATACAGGTAGCAACAACCTGCAAAATTACCCGGTTCTGACCTCAGTTAGCGGCAACACAGTCAAGGGCATTTTTAACACCACTCCTAACAGCAACTTCCGCGTAGAATTCTTTGCTAATAGCAGTTATGACCCGGCAGGTGCAGGTCAAGGTCAAACTTTCCTTGGCTTCCAAGATGTTACTACAGATAGCGCTGGCAATGCTAATATCAACTTCGCCTACACTCCAGTAGCAGGCAAACCGGTTCTCGCTGCTACTGCTACTAACAAAACTACAGGCGATACCTCGGAATTTTCCCGTCGCAATCAATCTCCTATTAATTCAATACCGGGAAGAACAACCACCACTACAACTAACCCGAATAACATTACCCTCAACAGCGGAGACGTTGTATATAACGTTTTAGCGACACCCTATCCGTCTGCTATTGATGTTTCAGGTGTAACAGGAAAAGTAGACAGCGTTACGATCGCTCTCAACAATGTTAAAACTTCTGAGGGTTTTGGTAGCGGTTCCGGTCTATCCCAGGTCATTAACCTCTTGCTAGTCGGCCCAGAGGGACAAAATGTGGTGTTAATGTCTCAGATTCCATCTGCACCACTTAACAGCGTCACGCTGAAGTTGGATGATAATGCAGCCTCTTTTCTGTACACTCTTTCTAGTTCCACAGTACCAACGATCGCTTCAGGAACTTACAAACCGACAAACTATTCACAGATCAATCGGATTGATGTTTATCCCTTAGCTTTACCACCTGGTACACCCACAGGGGCACCAGAAGGGCCTTACGGTTCAACTCTTTCTGTGTTTAACAAAACTAACCCCAACGGCACTTGGAAATTGTATGCAGTTGATGCTGTACCAGAGAATAGTAAAGCTTCCAATGCTGCTACTCCAGGAAGTATTGCCAGTTGGAGTGTCAACATTACTACTGATATCGGCAAAGAAACGACGACTCAAAATATTCCTCGCATCTTCTCTGCTAGCAACGGCAATAGTATCTCTGTATCGGATTCAGATAGCGAGTCGGTGGAAGTCAATCTCAGCGTTACCAGCGGCACTCTTACACTCAAGTCGCTGACGGGAGTTACCGGATCGGGGAATGGCAGCAACATCCTAGTTTATACGGGAAAACAGACTGATATTAATGCTGCTTTAGAGGGTTTAATTTATACGCCGAATCCGAACTTTGTTGGCACGGATACGCTGACTTTGACGACAAACGATCGCGGTGCTCCAGAATTAGGCGGTGCTCAAACCGATATCGATCGTGTGAATATTACCGTCAACCCACTAACTCCAACTCCAACGCCGACGCCGACTCCTACTCCAACGCCGACGCCGACTCCA
>JAUBOH010000354.1:0-6916 GCA_036700145.1 Microcoleus occultus BM001215366 | reverse complement strand
ACCTCACCAAAAACGCCGCACACTCAACATGAGAAGTCTGAGGAAAGAAATCAGCCGGCTGCACTCGCGCTAACTTATAATCCCCATTTTCGCACAAAATCTTGAGGTCGCGAGCCAAAGTAGCAGGCTTGCAGCTAACATAAACAATGCGATTTGGTTTGATTTCCTTGATTGTTTCCAAAACCGCGCGATCGCACCCTTTACGCGGCGGATCTAGCAGCACAATATCCGGTATCAATCCCAAGGAAGGCAGCAAATTCTCTACAGTTCCCACCTGAAACTCGACATTTCTCAAGTCATTTAACTCAGCATTTAATCTGGCTTGTTCGATCGCCGCCGGTTGCACTTCCAAACCAATCGCTATTTTCACTTGTTTTGCCAGGGGTAAAGTAAACGTCCCAATTCCGCAGTAAGCGTCAACCAAAACCTCGTTTCCTTGCAAATTAAATTCCCCTACAATCACCTGCAACAATGCTTCAGCAGCCTCTGTATTCACCTGGAAAAAAGTATCTGCTCTTAGCTGAAACTGCAAACCAGCAAAACTTTCTCGCAGATAAGAAACTCCCGCAACGCAGCGAGTTTCTGTACCAAAAATTACATTTGTTTGAATCGAGTTTATATTCAAACAAACACCGACAAGTTGAGGATAGCGATCCAGCCACTCAGATGCTTGTTCTTCGATTCCCAGTAAGTCTCCAGTCCGAACTATTAAAGTTAGCAGCATCTCGCCGGTGCGCCGTCCGATTCGCAAGGACAAGTGACGCAATTCTCCTGTATGTTTCTTTTCGTCGTAAACTGGCCAATCCCGCCAGTGGATGTCTTCTTTGACTTCTTTTAACAAAGGATTGAGACGCGGATCTTGTACCGGACACTGATTGAGATTGACTAATTTGTGGGTGCTTTTTTGATAGTAACCTGCTTGGACTTGACCTACCGCAGATATTGCTATGGGATAAGTCGCTTTGTTGCGGTATCCCAAAAATTGGGGAAATCCCTCGATTTTTCCCGTTAAAATTTCATCGACTTGCAAATCGCTAAATCCGCCAATCCGTTCTAAGGCTTGAATGATTTGATTTTGCTTGGCTGTAAGCTGATATTCATAATTTACGTGCTGCCACTGACAGCCGCCACACTTGTCGGCGACAATACAGTTGGCACGGATGCGGTGTTCTGATGCTTCCAGAAGCGTGTCCAGCTTGCCTGTAGCATAGCCTGGTTTGACTTGCACGAGGCGCACGAGGACTCGATCGCCCGGAACGGTATCCGACACAAATATAACGAGCTCATCGTAACGACCAACTCCGTCGCCGGTGTCTGTCAAGTCGGTAATCTCTATCTCAATCAGTTGACCTTGCTGGCAAGGGTTTGCCAATTTCGTCGAGTTTGGGGTGGGGAATTTAGATTTGGTCACAAGTAGTCGTGGTAGGATTTAATATGGTATCGCAAGATCGCTCTCTGTTTCCTGAGAGCCAGTCGTAGCGAAGCGGGGCGTAAGCCATCGCACCCAAGTTCAATGACAGGCTGTATTCCTGCTGCTGAACGTCTTGCTGCTAAAGCCAAACTTCAAGCTGAGAGTCAAGCCTGCCGTGAGTTGCCCCGATCGAGTCGGTGCGATATGCTGTTGGGGCGATGTAGCCAAAACTCGTTAAACAGTTAAAGTGTCTGCCGACATCAAAACTCTCACTCGCAGTTTTTGGGTTTTTCCCGCAGTACCCTGGAACACAGGGAAACTGGCTTGAACGCTAAGCATAACGCTTAGGGAGATTTACCCGCTACTTCTGGTGTTGATAAATGTTAGAAGCAAAGTAAATCGCCGACAGCTAATAATCTCATCTTTAAGAGATGAAAATGTCAATTAATCTTGCTCTCAAATATCCTCAATTTTTTTGAACAATGAGCGTAGTTAGCCAACTAATTCTACAAGCCGACGATGAACTTCGCTATCCCAGTACCGGCGAACTTCAAAGCATCAAAGATTTTTTTAAAACGGGAGAACAGCGGGTGCGTATTGCTACTGCGCTTTCTGACAGTGAGAAAAAAATTGTTGAAGAAGCTAGCAAAAAACTCTGGAAAAAACGCCCTGACTTTATCTCCCCCGGAGGTAATGCTTACGGCCAGCGCGAACGCGCTTTGTGTCTGCGCGACTACGGCTGGTACTTGCGTCTGATTACCTATGGTATCTTGGCGGGTGACAAAGAGCCGATCGAAAGTATCGGTTTGATTGGCGTTCGGGAAATGTACAATTCTCTGGGCGTTCCTGTTCCTGGGATGGTGGAAGCTATCCGCTGTTTGAAAGAAGCTTCTTTGGCTTTGCTCAATCAGGATGATGCTAAGGAAGCAGCTCCTTATTTTGATTATATTGCTCAGTCAATGTCTTAATTGCTTTTGTGGCGGATGTGGCGGAGCATTGGCGCGTGATTTTGGGGTGATTTTATCTCGCAATTGCTCGCAAATGTTTCGCTTCTGTTTTAGACAAAGAAATCTGCAGAGTTTCTGCTAGGAAGCAAGGCTGTTTAAGCTTTCCCAGATTTCGAGAGTGTCTTGTCTTTCAATGCACATTTGATTTAAAAAGTCAAGTGTTTGTGGAAAATATTGTTTGTTGAATTTCCGGCTGTCGTGGCGAATGGATGTTGTCAGTTGCGAGAGTTCCGAGAGGGTGGGGGAAGTTTGAATTTGATGGGCGATCGCATTTTGCCACTCTTCCAGCTTGCGGTACGAGATAAATTGTCCGCCTTTGTCGAGCCGATGCACAAACACCACGTTAGCCCAGGATTCGACTCGCTTAATTAGATTTTGGCTGATTTTGAGCAGTTGGGCGATGGCTACGCCCCGGCTTGCGCCTACGACCTCGCGGTGATGCGGAGCTTTTTCGATGGTTGGATGCGACGAAATAGTGGTGTCATGGTTTTTGTTTACTACCCTGTTCCAACATTGTAACACAGTATCTTAAGTTTGCAACTTAAAATATAAAACTAAAAAGTCTGGCGTGATACCTTAGCTTTATGGCGTGATAGCGTAGCTTTATGCAGATAGGGGATGACTAATGGTTGTAGCAGAAGCTAAACGAGAAAAAGAATACCTGAGACGAAGATTTAGTGACACCGGGCTGCGGCGATTGGGTAAATTTTTGCGATCGTGGCGGGAAGCTAGGGGCTGGAGTGTTCACGAATTGAGCGAACAGACCAAGCAGCATGAGGTTCAATTCTATACTCTAGCAGGAGAGCCTTTGCCAAAAGTTTTGGGGGTCAGCATTGCAGGGATTTCGAGAATTGAAAATGGCTATTACAACAAGCCAGCACCGGATCTTTTGTGGCTGTTTCTCGATGTTCTCGAACCTGTTCACCCGGTTGAAGAGCGCTTGCTGACTTTGGAAGACTTGCTGTTGATTGGAACTGAGTTTTGGAATCCAAACGTTGAGGTTTAGCCGTAAAATGTCAGGACTCTCTAACAAGGCTGTGGTAGAAAAAGAACAGGAATTGCGTCCCGTTCGCTTCACGGAGACGGGGCGGATGCGTTTGGGCAAGATTTTGAAAGCAGCTAGACAAGAAACAGGCTGGTCTGTTAGCGAAACAGAGTTTAAAACAAAGGGCTATGAAGAGGCTTTATTTACGGCGACAAATCAACCCGTACCTAGGGATGTGGGTATTAGTGCTGCGACAGTCAACCGTTACGAGCGCGGGAAGCTGGATAATTTGGATTGGCGATCGCTCAGTTTGTTATGCTTTGTTCTCAAACCGATCGACCCTGTGACAGGACAAGCCCTAGAACCGACAAACGCGCTTTATATTGCGTGCGAACATCCGCCGTATAATGACGCAAAACTTTATGAGTAGATGATTTCTGATTTTTAGTTAGATTGGGATTTTTTAACCGCAGATGTCAATGGATGAACGCAGATGAACGCAGATGGGATTTAATCTGTGTTTATCTGCGGTGATTTATTGTCGATCGCCCTTTTGTTTCGCAAGCATTGCTTTAGCCTGGTTCCACAACTTATCTAACTCTTCTGGGGAATAATCGGACAAAGGTCGATCGCACTTGGATTCAACTAGCGCAAACCGCTGCACAAACCGCTGATTCGTTCCCTGCAAAGCTTCTGACGCATCTAAACCGTACCAGCGGGCTAATTGAATCAACACAAACATAATATCTCCCAACTCCGACTGCTGTGCTGCTTTGTCCTCGTGTTTGAGCGCGTGTTCAAATTCTGCCATTTCTTCGTGAAATTTATCCCAAACACCGTCTACGCTGTCCCAATCAAAGCTCACTTCCGCAGCTTTTTGAGAGATTTTCATCCCGGCGGCTATGGGGGGCAGAGTGCTGGAATAACGCTGCATTTTCGATGCTAAAGTTGGCGTTTTATCAGTTTCGCCTTTTTCTGCTGCTTTGATTTTTTCCCAGTTTTCGTTGACTTCATCGACGCTGTTAATCTCGACATCGCCGAAGACGTGGGGATGACGGCGAATTAGTTTTTCGGTAATCCCGCCGGCGATTTCTGCGAGGGTAAATTGACTGGATTCGCTGGCAATTTGAGCTTGCAAAACTACTTGTAATAGTAAGTCGCCTAGTTCTTCGACGATCGCCTCTTTTTCTCCTTTGCGAATTGCATCAACGGTTTCGTAAGCTTCCTCAATGATGTGAGGAATTAGAGTTTGGGGAGTTTGGGCCAAATCCCACGGACATCCGCCGTCGGGAGCGCGCAATTTTGCCACTATCTCGATTAACTGTTGGATTGCTGTGAGCGATCGACTTTCAGAATCAGACATCATAATTTACCTTTGATATCAACCGCCTAGACGGTTAGGACATTGTTAATGGCTCAAACCATTGATTTTATTACTTCTTCCTTCTTCCTTCTTCCTTCTTCCTTCTTCCTTCTAATGATGTGCGACGGCGAGGTTTGCGCTTGGGTCTCTTGATTGTCCCGGGAAGGTGCATCCCGCTCGCTTCTTGCTTTTTGAATCTTTTGTAAGCAGAGCCGCCCCAATCGCTGAGATAGTGGCTCATTGCGCCCAATTCTAAGCCGATGTAAACGGCTAAAAATTCGATCGGGTGTTCCCAGATCGATCGCCAACAACCCAAAACGACATCCTCCCAAGTCCACCCAGGGGGGCCAATTTTTTCGGCAATTAGCAATCCCAACATCCCGAAAACCGCGATCCAGGAAGTCAGGTACAAGATTCGCAAAGCAGTGCCGATCAAAGGCCCGTGAGACCACAAAGAGCGGTGGCGCAGGTTTTTTTGGTACGGGAGCCAAATCATTTTGAACCATCCCCAGCGCAGATACTGGCAGGAGTAGATATCCAAGTCGGGGCCGAACATCAGCCCGCCAAATAAAAAGCTGCCGGAAACCAGCAGAGTCAGATTGCTGCTTTGAGTCTGGCCAAAGGTGAGGGCTGCGACAAAGGGCAAACTCGACAGGGTTATGCGATCGTGGGTGCGGCCAGAGGGCATTTAAATTTTATGATTTTTTTAGTTGATATTTCTGAGTTACTGTGATATGATAGATTCTTGTGAGTGCAATTGGGTGATTAGCTCAGTGGTAGAGCGCCTGCTTTACACGCAGGATGCCGTAGGTTCAAATCCTACATTACCCATCCGATAAGTCAATATCAACAGTTACAGCCGTTTTGAGCCTTCGAGCCGAGAACGGCTGTAACTTTTGCTGTTGAGGGTTAACTGTTGTCTGACTGGAAATTAAACCTTCTGGGACGGATGTCAGCAAAATTGGCACTCAATGTTGGAAAATTAATGAATTAATTGATTTTCCTTTTTACAATCCTGATTTATGAAGCCGAAAATAACCAGCCCGATCGCCTGGAAACAAGCTGAACTGCTGATGCAGCCCGCCCTGATCCGAGTGCTCGACAATATCCGCAAACAACTAGAAGATTCTGTTTGGACGGGGACTTATCAAGAAGTACACACTCCCTTTCCCGGCTATCAACTCATTTTAGAGCGTCAAGGCGAGCAAAGGTGCATCGATATTTGGGAACTTTGCTATCGAGTCTGTTTTGTCAATTACAATCCCACCCACTCCGATCGGCAAAGCCAAGAAGTGGAAATTGACACTCGTTTGATTGAGGAGGATACTGGCGATGTAGATTGGATGCGTCTGGATGCTAAAACCAGCCAGTTAATCCAGGAAGTTTTCGCCAATTTGGCTAATTAGTTATTAGTCATTAGTTATTGGTCATTAGTCATCAGTCATGAGTCATTAGTCATTAGGCTAAAGTAACAAACAAACATTAATCCGTGTATCCGTGTCTATCCGCGTCGGGCTGTAATTGCTCAACCGTCAACAGTCAACCGTTAACAGTCAACAGCTAACAGCAAACAAAATTTTATGATTCAAGAATTGCACGATATTCAAGCAGCCGCCGGGGCTATCTTTGCCGAATTAACAACCGCAGAAACAGTCCCTGTTAGTTTTGGTAACGACGCAGCAGCCATTGTCGCAGCTAAACAAGGTGTAGCTTTGTACGATCGCACTCACTGGGGACGCATTCAAATCTCAGACAGCGATCGCCTGCGGTTTTTGCACAATCAAAGTACCAATAACTTTAATATACTCAAACCCGGTCAAGGTTGCGATACCGTTTTCGTCACATCCACCGCGCGGACGATCGACCTCGCCACCGCCTATGCTACAGAAGATGCTGTACTGCTGTTAGTTTCGCCCAACCGCCGCCGACAATTGCTGGATTTGCTCGATCGCTATATTTTCCCAATGGATCGCGTAGAATTAACAGATTTAACCGATACAACTGTGGCTTTCAGTATCCTCGGCCCGGAAAGCAATAACTTACTAGCAAAAATCGGAGTTACCGAACTTGAAAATCAACCTTACGCGACTCACAAATCGATAAAAGCCCCCCCTCTTTCCCCCCCTTACCAAGGGGGGGATGAAGGGGGG
>JAUBOH010000353.1:0-6920 GCA_036700145.1 Microcoleus occultus BM001215366 | reverse complement strand
ATTGAAGAAAATGTTTACTTGATAAATTACCTGTCAGTATCAGGCGATGTTTCGTACAATGGCAATACACTATGTAGCATCTAACCAAAAAGAGCGATCGAACTATGGGAATGACCATCACCGAAAAAATCTTGGCCAAAGCATCGGGCCGCACCAAAGTCGAGCCCGGAGAAAACATCTGGGTAGAAACAGATGTGTTGATGACCCACGATGTCTGCGGGCCAGGCACGATCGGCGTATTCAAAAAGGAATTCGGCGATAATGCTAAAGTCTGGAATCCCGACAAAATCGTCTTAATTCCCGACCACTACATTTTCACCAACGACGAACGCGCTAACCGCAACGTCGATATTCTCCGCGATTTTGCCGCCGAACAAGGGATAAAATACTTTTACGACATCACGGATCGATCGAACTTCAAAGCCAACCCCGACTACAAAGGAGTTTGTCACATCGCCCTCGCCCAAGAAGGCCACACGCGCCCGGGCGAAGTGCTTTTCGGCACAGATTCCCATACCTGCAATGCCGGCGCTTTCGGACAATTTGCCACCGGTATCGGCAATACCGACGCGGCTTTCATCTTGGGAACCGGCAAACTGTTAATCAAAGTTCCGGCTACCATGCGCTTTGTACTCAACGGCGAACTGCCAGATTATTTGTTAGCAAAAGATTTGATTTTACAAATCATAGGTGATATCAGCGTTGCCGGTGCTAACTACCGATCGATGGAATTTGCCGGCGATACAGTGGAACGTTTGACAATGGAAGAACGGATGACGCTGTGCAACATGGTAATCGAAGCTGGCGGCAAAAATGGCACCGTTGCGCCGGACAAAACTACGTTTGATTACGTTACTTCTCGGACTAACGTGCCGTTTGAGGCATTTTACAGCGATGGTGACGCGACATTTTATAGCGATCGCACCTACGATGTCAGCAAATTAGAACCAGTCGTCGCCAAACCGCACTCCCCCGACAACCGCGACTTAGCCCGCAATTGCCGCGATGTCAAGATCGATCGAGTTTACATCGGTTCCTGCACCGGCGGCAAAACCTCCGACTTTCTGAATGCCGCCCGAATTCTCAAGGGAAATCAAGTCAAAGTTCCGACGTATTTAGTACCGGCAACTCAGAAAGTTTACGAAGATTTGTTTGTCACCAAATACGACGGTCAAACCCTGTCGGAAATCTTCTTAGCAGCAGGCTGCATCGAACCCGCAGCGCCTTCTTGCGCCGCTTGTTTGGGCGGGCCAAAAGATACTTTCGGGCGGATGAACGAACCCGAGATTTGCGTGTCTACAACCAACCGTAATTTCCCCGGCCGGATGGGGAACAAGGAAGCACAAGTTTATCTAGCTTCGCCTTATACGGCGGCGGCTTCTGCGTTGACTGGGCACGTAACCGATCCGCGCGAATTCCTGCGTTAGAAAGTAGCTGGTGTATGGTGTGCCACAACCCCAGAAGGTGCTTGTGGCATACCCTACGGGATGAATTTAAGCCGGTTGGCGCGGATTTTTTAGCTGTAAGTGCGATCGGCTTGCACAACAACAATCAGTAAAATCGCGATCGCAAACTCAGGCAAGAATCCAAGTAAATCATTCTGAATTGAATAACTACTAGATGGCATAATTTATACAAACAATTAGCTGGTGTTAACATTAAATCGCACAATCTATACAAAAAATTAGCTAAGTGTTAACCATTAAATCGCACAATTTATACAAAAAATTAATTAAGTGTTGACATTCTTTGCAGAAGGTAGTAAATTTGAGCAGACTTTATTGACTTCAAATTCCGCAATCTCAGTTAAGCCAATACAATTCCTGAAAATTAGAGTGACAAATTGCGTTCATGTTTCCATGAGTATTGTGACGCTGCGGGAAATAATTTGTAGCTCTAATTTTTAGATTTAGGATTGGTTCGGGCGCGAAATTGACCTATCTAAAACTTCAGAGAGTGTGAGTATGAACAAAAAGATAAAGATTGGAGTTGCTGAAGCTCTGGGTACTTTTGTATTGGTATTAGGTGGATGTGGCAGTGCTGTTTTAGCGGGAGACAAAATCGGCTTTTTGGGAGTGTCGATCGCCTTTGGACTTTCCCTCTTAATCATGGCTTATACGATCGGGCCGATCTCTGGATGCCACATTAATCCGGCGGTAAGCGTCGGTTTAGTAGTTGCCAAACTGATCGATGCTGTTTTGCTGCCTTATTATATAGGAGGTCAGATTTTAGGCGGACTTCTAGGCGGTCTTGTTTTGTATATGATAGCATCAGGAAAACCTGGTTTTGATGCGGCGGCTTCGGGATTTGCGTCTAACGGTTTTGGAGAACATTCTCCCACAGGTTACGGACTTTTGGCGGCAGCTTTGACGGAAGTTGTACTGACGGCTTTTCTGTTATTTACAATCATGGGGACTACCCATCCCAAATATCCCGTCGGTTTGGGGGGAATTCCAATCGGCTTGATGCTGGTGTTGATTCACTTAGTCGGAATTCCTGTAACCAATACTTCAGTTAACCCAGCTAGAAGTATCGGTGTTGCACTTTTTCAAGGTGGATGGGCAATCCAACAGTTGTGGGCGTTTATTGTTTTCCCGGTGATTGGTGGAATTATCGGCGTTTTGGCTTATAATTTCATTAGACCAACTATGGAAGAAATTTGATCGAAAATTAGAAATAGACCGGGTTTCTTCAATTTTTAAGGGTGGTAGAATTCATCTAAAAACTTCAGAAACCCGGTTTATCGATAGAATTGCAACTATTCGGTAAATAGGCGCCATGATTGCGATCGTGATGGGAGTCTCCGGTTCGGGCAAAACTACTGTTGGCAAGTTGCTGGCGCAATCTCTCAATTGGGATTTCAGCGATGCCGACGATTTTCACCCGCCAGCCAACATCGAGAAAATGAGTCTGGGCATTCCTTTAGAAGATGCCGATCGCCTTCCTTGGCTTGGGCAACTGCAAGCTACAATTGACTGGTGGTTGTTGGAAAATAAAAATGTCGTGTTAGCTTGTTCTGCCCTAAAAGCATCTTACCGCGAAATGCTCTTTCGAGACAAGCAGCGAATGAAAATAGTTTATCTCAAAGGTGATTTTGAGCTATTGGCAGCTCGGTTAAAAACTCGCGAAAATCACTACATGAAAGCAGACTTGCTATCAAGTCAATTCGCTACTCTCGAAGAACCTGAAAATGCAATTATTATAGATGCTTCCCAGCAGCTAGAGCTAATGGTACGCCAAATTAAAAACGATCTGATTTGCGCTTAATTGCCCACAATCAAACAGGTTTGTAGTGAGGACTTTAGTCCTATCTTGTCTGAAGAGGACTAAAGTCCTCACTACGAACTTAGAGAGGTTTGGTTGGCTAATTTTTGTTGTACAAATACAAGAAAGCTTCTACTTCAGCCGCAGTTGGTTGTGCTGCAATTGCCCCGGGCTTCATCGCTGTCATCGCACCCACGGCACTTGCATAGGTTACAATGTTTTGGGCGATTTCTGGAGCTGCTAAATTCTTAATTCCATGCTTGCACAACTGCCGCACAAAACCAGCCACAAACCCGTCACCGGCACCTGTTGTATCCTCAACATCTACCGTAAAGGCAGGGATTTTTCCTTCATTTTGCGAGAGACAATAGCTGCAACCTTTGTCGCCCGCGGTTACCAAAACGCCTTCTACCGAATCGAGGCGGTAGGTAATAGCTCCAGCGTCGGTAGTTGCAAACAACCATTCGGCTTCTTCGTCAGATAATTTGACAAAATCAACTTTTTTTAAGAGTTCTAGAATGCGGGATTTTGCTTCGTCTGGATTTGGCCAAAACACGGGACGCCAATTGATGTCAACTATAATTTTAACGTTGTACTGTTCTGCTAGGAAGATCGCTCTTTTGACCGCCTCTCGACTTTCAGGATAAGCTAATTCTAAAGTGCCCAGCACTAAAAATTCGGCATTTTCAAACAGCACCTCGGGTATTTGGGCCGCCTGGAGGCGAGTGTCGGCAAAATCCGCAGTATCCAATTTACCAAAACCGGCAAAAGCTCGATCGCCCGCTGCATTCCGCAAGACATAAACTTGCCGCGTCGGCGCAGTCGGATGGCGCTGCACTCCAGCGGTATCAACCCCTACTTCTTGCAATACCTGCACCAGGGAATTCCCAAATTCATCCCCACCCACAGCACCGATAAATCCCGCCGCCGTCCCCAATTTAACCAAAGCACAGGCAACATTAGCAGGAGCGCCGCCTGGATATGCCGTCCAAGACTCTACCTCTTCTAGAGATACTCCTGGTTTGTCTGCTAAACAATCAAATAAAATTTCACCCAGACACAAAACGCGAGGATAAGTCATATTGATTTTAGATTTGAGATTTTAGAGAAGCAGTAGACCGATCGATAATTATTTTTAACCCATGCCTGAAAATTTGCCACCTATTTTTTAATGGCGGCTCCTATAATATCAGACTTACTGCTACTGGCAGTTACTCCCTCAACGCACAAGTGCCATGCGGGCGTCTCAGTGGTTTTAGGTACAAACATCTGCGGGTTTTCAATCCCGGATGTCAGATGCGCGCGGGTCTGCTAGCGTCCGCATCCGCCACCCGCAGCGCTAGCAGTACCGCCATCTGCGCGTCTTGTTGCGTCGGCGCCTTGTTTGCCGGCGCTGGCGATTGTGCAAGCGAGTTGGTGTTCGCGCGTCCGAAAAAGGAGCAGCAGCAAATTTAATTTTATCTTCATACTCTATCCGTCATCCTTTAGAATTGAAGATAGGTAAATATGCACACATAGGAAAAATTTATGAGCGGGAGCGTCTCTGGCACCCCTGTCACCCTGTCGGACAGAGAATTGCAAGTGGTAGAGTTAGTAGCGGCGGGATTGACTAATGAGAAAATCGCCGAAAAGTTAGAGATTAGCAAGCGTACAGTTGACAACCACATTAGCAATATCTTGAACAAGACGCGTGCGGACAATCGAGTTACGCTGGTACGCTGGGCTTTGCAGTGGGGGAAGGTATGTTTGGACAATATTAACTGCTGCGCTCTACCGAGACCGATCGATAAAGAAGTATCTTAAATAGGGGTTCTGGTTGGGGACAGGCAAAGGAATGATGCAAACGGCACAAGAAAAACAACTCCGCTATCAAATTCAATGCCCTGGATTGCCGCTGGCGGTGTATCGCGAAGCGGCGGCCCATTTGCGTCAAGTTGAAGGGGTGGAAACCGGTTTAATTCCGCAGCAGTCGCAGCGGTTTGATTACAAAGACAGTCAAGTTGGGGGCTTGTGGATACAGTATCCTGAAGGGTTCGATTTGGTCGATCGCGAGCGGGTCGATCGCATTTTGGCTTATTATGGCGATCGTTACGGAGCTTGGGAATCATTAAGTCATTAGTCATTAGTCAACAGTCATTAGTCATTAGCGAAGAGTTAACGATTGAGAACTAAGAAATAAAAAATTTATTAGCTTTTAATTAAGACGTTAGTTACTCAGAACTAAATACCAATGACAAATCATAAATGACCAATGACCAATGACCAATGACTAATGACCAATGACCAATGACCAATGACTACTGACTAACAAAATGAATTCAATTAAAACTTTACCAGGAACACGGGATATTTTGCCCGATGAGATTCGATATTGGCAAAATATCGAAGAAATCGCCAGAAGGATCTTAAAAAAAGCAGCTTATCGAGAAATTCGGACGCCTATTTTTGAACAAACATCATTATTTGAACGCGGTATCGGCGAAGCCACCGATGTTGTCGGCAAGGAAATGTACACTTTTAAAGATAAGGGCGATCGATCGAGTACGTTGCGGCCAGAAGGCACGGCCGGAGTAGTTCGAGCTTTTATTCAAAATAGTTTGTACGCGCAAGGTGACGTGCAGCGCCTGTGGTATACTGGGCCGATGTTTCGCTACGAACGCACCCAAGAAGGAAGACAGCGGCAGTTCAATCAAATTGGCGTGGAAGTCTTGGGGAGTGCGAATCCCCGGGCGGATGTGGAAGTAATTGCGATCGCCTGCGACATCCTCAAAACCCTCGGTTTAAAAAATTTGCGCCTCGATATTAACTCTGTCGGAAACAAGGAAGACAGACAAAATTATCGGCAAGCTTTGATCGATTATTTTACACCGCACAAATCCGAATTAGATGCCGATTCCCAAGACCGCTTGACTCGCAATCCGCTGCGGATTTTGGATAGCAAAAATGAGCGCACTCAAGAAATTGTAGCTGGTGCGCCTAGCATTTTGGATTATTTGGGCGATGAATCGCGAGATCACTTCGAGCGAGTGCAGCAAATGCTCACTAATTTGGGAATTAGCTATCAGTTAAATCCGAGATTGGTGCGCGGTTTAGATTACTATACCTACACCGCGTTTGAAATTATCTCCGACGATTTGGGCGCGCAAGCCACAGTCTGCGGCGGGGGAAGATACGACGGTTTAGTCAAGGAATTGGGCGGCCCGGAGACGGCGGCAGTCGGTTGGGCAATGGGCATGGAAAGGTTGATTATCCTGCTGCAAAAGTTGCAACCTTTGCCCGCACCGAAGTTAGATTTCTATTTGGTATCGAGGGGCGAAAAAGCTGAACAGCAATCAATATTGTTAGCTCAAAAATTGCGCGGTGTTGGGTTTAGTGTCGAGATAGATTTAAGCGGGAGTGCTTTCGGAAAACAGTTCAAAAGAGCCGATCGCAGCGGTGCAGTTGCGTGTTTAGTTTTGGGAGATGCGGAAGCTGAAAACGAGACGGTACAATTGAAGTGGTTGGCGAGTGGTGAACAAAGTGCGATCGGACAATCAGAACTGCTAGCCATGACAGACGAACTACAGCAGAAGATAATTGCTGCTGCTTCATAGTCCGGCAAGGGTTGAAACCCCTGCCTCAAAGCTCAAGTCCACAGCGAGGAGGACTAATGAGTT
>JAUBOH010000352.1:0-6933 GCA_036700145.1 Microcoleus occultus BM001215366 | reverse complement strand
AGCAGAACGCCCGAAGCTGAAACCGCATATTGGGCAAATGCGCGATCGGCTTTCTGCTGTCCTCAAACTCAACCCAGACCAAATCGGCATCAAAGCCACCACCAACGAAAAATTAGGCCCCGTGGGAAGAGAAGAAGGCATTGCAGCTCACGCTGTAGTTTTGTTAATGCTAAAATAGTTGTCAAGTTCTGACGATTTTCAACCGATTTAGGAGTCAAATCTATGCTTGCCGAAAACTTGGAAATCGAAACCCCGATCGATGTTGACATCATTGCTGTCGATAAGGACGATCGGGTAATCATGCTAATCGAGGTCAAAATTATTCAAGCTCAAGAAATAGCAGCCAAGCAGAAGATTACCGATCGCATGATATCTTGGATGAAAGCTACCTTGGCAAAAATGTCGGAGGAACGCACACTCATTCCTTATGCTATGTTTGTTGACACCGAACAAATTCTGATTTTCAAATGGGACGGAGTAAATTTATCTGAACCAGTTTGTTCTCTAAACACTGGTGAGATACTTCGCCATTATGAGCCAGAATTTCACAACAAGCGGATATTTAAGCGATACCTAACAAGATTGATTGAAGCATGGCTGCGCGACTTAGCTTATAATTGGAAGTCTGAGATTCCAACTGCGTCAGAACAGATAGAACAAATCGGTTTGCTACCACTGCTAGCAGGTGGAACGACAAAATCAGGAGTAGAAATTGGTGGCAATTTTATATATCGAGACTAACTTTTTGATGAGCATTGCTACAGGACGCGACCCTGATGCTAACAACTTGTTGTTAAGTGTACCGACATCAGTCAACATAGCAATACCAAATATTTGCTGTATGGAAGCACTATCAGCTTTAGAAGACGAGATCAAGCGACGAAACCGTTTTTTCGGTGAAATGCAAAAACAAATCAGTCAGCTAAAGCGAGATAAAACTTCACCATCTGCCCAGTCTCTTCTCTTCCACTTAGAGGAAGCCCTTACTGAGAATGAGGGGCTGCTCAATGATATTAATGTACGTCTTTTTAATGCTCTTGATTTGTTAGTTACAAAAGTAGAAATGATCCAATTAACAGCACAAATACTTCGAGAAAATTTGAATTCAAATTTTATTGAAGAAGACCCGACAGATAATTTAATTCTCAACTGCATTTTGAACCATGCACACTTACAACCTAATCAAGTCAAAGTATTTTTGAGCAATAATACAAAAGAATTTAGTCTGCCCTCAGTTCAAGATGCTTTGCGGGAAGTAGGGATAACCAAGTATTTTTCGCGCACTGAAGATTTTTTAGGTTGGCTGCAATCTCAGTCGTAGTTGCACAGAAATGGTATAGTTAAAAAATTATGAAAATTTCTATGATGTTACATTCAAAACTACGATCGCTCCTGATTTTACTGGCTGCAATTGCCGCGATAACTTTGTCTGCGTGTACTCCGGTACGATCGCAATTAACAAACAGACTCATCGTTCCCACCCCCAGCGGCCCGGCCACCTTCAACTACCCGCTAAATCAATCTGCATACAGGGTGTTCGGCTATATGTACGAAGGATTGATCAACGAAAACGGCTTGACATCGAAGCTAGAACCCGGTTTAGCCGAGTCATGGGAAGTTTCCAAAGATGGCAAAAAAATCGTCTTCACCCTGCGAGAGGGTTTGAAATGGTCTGACGGCGAACCGATGACAACTGACGACATTATCTTCAGCTATGAAAAGATTTACTTCAACGACAAAATCCCTAGCAGTTTGAAAGATACTCTGAGAGTTGGCATCAGCCGCCAATTCCCAAAACTCAAAAAAATTGACAGCCGCCGCGTTGAATTTTCAGTGGCAGAACCATTCGCTCCCTTTATTAGATATGCTGGGGGAATCCCAATTTTACCCGCTCATATTTTACAGGAATCTCTTAGCAATACAGAGGCTGACGGCAAGCCTAAGTTCCTGGCTACTTGGGGCACGGATACCGCACCTCAAAAAATTGTCGGCAACGGCCAATACCGAATGTTGAGTTATACTCCTAATCAGCGAGTTGTTTTAGAACGAAATCCCTATTTTTGGCGAAAAGATGCGGAGGGAAATGCTCAGCCTTACATCCAGCAAATTGTCTGGCAAATTATCGAAAATACTGACAATCAACTGCTGAATTTTCGATCGGGCGATTTGGATACTTTGGACGTGCAGCCGGAAGTATTTCCGCTGCTGAAACGCGAGGAAAAACGCGGCAAATATACGGTGTTTAACGGCGGCCCGGACACTGGCAGCGTGTTTGTGTGTTTCAATTTGAATAAGGGCCGCAACGCTCAAAATCAGCCGTTTGTAGACCCGATTAAGTCTCGGTGGTTCACGACTAAGGAATTCCGGCAGGCGATCGCCTACGGCATCAACCGGGACGCGATGACTAACAATATCTATCGCGGACTTGGAGCGCCGCTGCATTCCCCAATTCCGGCGCAAAGTCCGTTCTACCTGTCTCCAGAACAGGGACTGAAAACTTACAGTTACGACCCGGCAAAATCGAAAGAGTTACTGTTAAGCGCTGGTTTCAAGTATAATAGTAACGGTGAATTATTGGATACTGAGGGCAACAAAGTGCGATTTACTTTGTTAATGGCTGCGGGGAAAAAAGTGCGGGAACAAATGGCAACGCAAATCAAGCAAGATTTGGGGAAACTGGGAATGCAAATTGATACGCAGTTCCTGAGTTTTAACACTTATGTTGAAAAGCTGCGTTTGACTAAAAATTGGGATACTTACCTCGGCGGTTTTAGCGGAGGTACTGAACCGCACAGCGGCTACAATATTTGGTCTGTCAAGGGCACTTTGCACAGTTTCAACCAAGGCCCGCAAGCCGGAGAACCGCCGATTAAGGGTTGGGAAGTGTACGATTGGGAACAGAAAATCGATGACCTTTACGTGAAAGCTTCCCAGGAACTTGATGAGGCGAAGCGCAAAGAACTTTATGGGGAGACGCAGCAGATTATAGCCGAACAAGTGCCTTTTATTTATATGGTGAATCCGCTGACTTTTGAGGCGGTGCGCGATCGCATTTCGGGAATTCGCTACAGCGCCCTCGGCGGTGGTTTCTGGAACTTGTACGAGTTGAAAATTACTGAATAGTCAGCACTTCTTGGTTTGTAGTGAGGACTTCAGTCCTCTCTCTGCCCCGTTGGTTTGTAGTCAGGACTTCAGTCCTCTACGAAAGCTTATAGTGAATAAGGACTAAAGTCCTTACTACAAACATTTTACCAATATTTATGGAACCTGAAATTTTACAAGAGTTACTCGAATCAGTGGCAGCCGGCGATGTCAGCCCCACCGTCGCTTTAGACAAATTAAAGCATTTCGACTTTGAACAAGTCGGAGATTTTGCGAAAATTGACCACCACCGCACTCTCAGAACCGGTTTTCCAGAAGTAATCTGGGGCCCGGGGAAAACGCCCGACCAAATTGTGGAGATTATGGAGGCGATGCGCGGGCGAAATTCGGCGGTGATGGCGACGCGAATTGAGCCGTTCGTTTTCGAGCAATTGCAGCAAAAAATACCCGATTTATGTTATTACCAAAAGGCTCGAATTTGTGCAATTTCTGCTACTTCCCCAAATTTGCAGCATCCGGGTACTGTGACTATTATCAGTGCGGGAACGGCGGATTTGCCTGTAGCGGAAGAGGCAGCAGTTACTGCGGAACTTTGCGGTTTTGGGGTGCGGCGTTTGTGGGATGTGGGAGTTGCCGGCATTCACCGCTTGCTGAGCAACCGGCACGTGATTGCTGATGCTGATGTGTTGATTGCGGTTGCTGGTATGGAAGGTGCTTTGGCTAGTGTGGTAGCGGGTTTGGCTGATTGTCCGGTGATTGCTGTGCCGACAAGTGTGGGTTACGGCGCGAGTTTTGGCGGGATTGCTCCTCTTTTAACTATGCTCAATTCTTGTGCTGCGGGCGTGGGTGTGGTGAATATTGATAATGGGTTTGGTGCGGCGATTTTAGCTTGTCAAATTCTGAGAACTGCTGGTAAAGTAGGGAAAAAGTAACAAACAAACGCGAAACCCAATACCTTATCTTCAATTCTATGATTACGATCGCCCTTAATTCACTACCAAGGGCGATCGCACTTTTGATTCTTTCCCTAAATCTGCCGGAAATTCACGGCTGTTATCAAATTCGCACTCACTCCAATCATCACACCCAACTCCTCCCCTGTCAAGAGATTTTTGAGAACTGTTCCCTGAGTATTTTGAGTTATTCCTAACTGACTAAAACTCAAACCACCGCTTAATCCAATCGAATCTTGACCCACGGTAAAATCAGCGATCCGGTCAAATCCTCGATCGGCTTTTAAGACAAAGATATCGTTACCGCTACCGCCAATCAAACTATCATTACCTAAGTCTCCGTAAAGAATATCATCACCTTTGCCACCCAGAAGAGTATCATTATCTTCCCCTCCGTACAGTGTATCATTTCCTTCGCACCCTCCCAGAATATCTGCTTGCTCGTTACCGCTGATAAAATCATCGCCAGCCCCGCCGCAGATAGTATCCGAACCCTCATTTCCAAACAGGTAATCATCACCCTCACTCCCAAGGATGATGTCATCACCTTTGCCTCCAAATAAGGTGTCATCACCCTTACCACCATCAATGAAGTCATCATTTCTATTCCCATAAACGATGTCATTACCTTCGCGGCCATTGATGGAGTCATTGCCTTTGCCACCGCTGATAAAATCATTGCCGAACTCGCCAAGAATGATATCGTTTCCTTCATCTCCAAATAGGATGTCGTCACCTTGGGCACCGCTGATAAAATCATTGCTTTTGTTGCCGTTTAATATGTCCCTGCTGTCGCCACCATATAAGTTATCATCCCCGGATTTGGCATCGAATATATTGCCGTTGTTGCTGCCGAAAAATTCATCGTTTTTGCCAGTGCCTATTTGAATTGGCGATTCACCGAGTATGGTGTTTTCAACCCTATTCGGTTGGTTTAAGTTGGGATAGGCAATCTCATCGCAGATGCAGTCGTCATTGGGGATGTTGTTGGTGGTTGGTGTTGGTGTTTCCGACGATGGCGTCGGAGTCGGTGTCGGTGTCGGCACATTAACACTAAAATTACCCAAACTGCTAACAGCAGCAAAATTACCAACAGCATCTTTTACCTGCGATGCTTGTAAACTCACCGTGTAAGTATCATTATCAAAACTGTCCCAAGTTCCCCCGGGAGGAATAAACGAATAAGTTGCTGTACGCGGCGTACCATTACTATTGGTATCAACACTGACAAAAATAGCAGGAATAGCGCCACCAGACCAATTAACAAAAACATCATAATTATCTAAACTGCTAACATCAACTCCACTGCTATCATCAGTAAAACTAACTGTAAACATCTGACTTGTACCACCCGCTGTAGTAATGTTAGAAATTGCACCCAAGTTAGCAGTAGGTACGGTAAGATCAGCAGTGCGAGTTAGTTGAGTAGCTGCGGTATTGTTATTACCAGCGGTATCCGTAGCTTTGGCTGCTGGGATATCAACGGTGACATTACCATCAGCATTCGGTGTAATGGTAAAAGTATAATTGCTGCCGCTACCTGCAAAACTGCTAATAGTGCCGTTAGTAACATTAACGCCACTTTCACTAAATCCTGTGACGTTTTCGCTGAAAGTTGCTGTGACTGAAAATGGTGCGTTTGTGGTTGTTGCGGATGTTGATATTAAGGCAACTGTGGGTGCGGTGATATCAGCAGTACGAACCAGTTGAGTCGCTGCGGTATTGTTATTACCCGCAGTATCCGTAGCTTTGGCTGCTGGGACATCAACGGTGACATTACCACTAGCAGTAGGTGTAACGGTAAAAGTATAAGTCGTGCCACTACCTGCAAAACTGCTCACATTACCGTTAGTAACATTAACGTCGCTTCCACTAAATCCTGTAACGCTTTCGCTGAAAGTTGCTGTGACTAAAAATGGTGCCTTTGTGGTTGTTGCGGATGTGGATGTTAAGGCAAGTGTGGGCACAACGGTGTCTACAATTATGGCTTTTCTATCTGCTAAAGATTGTCCCGCACGAATAGTTAAGGTGGCATTATTGCCCGCAGCATCTTTTAAGGTTGCATCTCCCCCTAAAGTTATGCCTGTTGAGTTGAGATCAATGCTATTTTGTCCGGTTGCTGGAGTGTATGTGCCCACAGCAGATGTACCCGTAAAAGGTGTAAGAGTGACAGCGCCACCTGTGTCTAAGGTGACACTCATGTTACCGCCTGCTAAGGTAACTGCTTCGCTGAAGTTGGCGGTGACGTTGATGTTGCCAGTTGTGCCATAACTGCCGTCAGTGGTGGTAGAGGTGACGCTGGTGATGGTAGGTGCAAGGGTATCAATAACTATGGCTTTGCTACCGCCGAGGGAGTTGGCTGAGGCGGTAGCGGGGAGGGTTAAGATGGCATCAAAGGCTTTAGCAACAGTTTCTTTAATTGTGCCGCCGTTGAGGGTGAGCGCATTTGTGGCGAGGTATTCTAAGTCACCGGATGTGTCTCCCGCTTGCACTACATAGTTGAAGGTGAGGGCTGTACCGCCACTACCAGAGGCGTAGTTGGCAAAAGAGTCAGTTGTGCCGGTTTCTAGCTGCAGTTGCGGTGTGCCAGTGACGGTGACAGCAGCATCGAAGGTGACGGTGATATTGATAGTAGAACCGACACCGTAGCTACCGTCAGCAGTGGTGGCGGTGACAGCAGTAACTTTGGGGGTGGTGTTGAGCAGGATGGAGGGGCTGGGCCGGAAAGAGTTCGCCGTTGCTAAGTCTGGTTTGCCGTCGCCGTTGAAGTCGCCGATACTGACGGAGTTGGGGCTAGTGCCAGTAGGGAAGTCTACTTTGGGGGCGAAAGTAGGGGTGGTGGCGTTGGTGGGGGTAGTGTTGAGCAGGATCGAGGCGG
>JAUBOH010000351.1:0-6940 GCA_036700145.1 Microcoleus occultus BM001215366 | reverse complement strand
CCTTACTCAGGTCGGCAGATTGTGATCAGAACGGAGTTTAAATCTCCGTTCTTATTACTTCGCCCTCAACTGTCAACTGTCAACTGTCAACTGTCAACTGTTTAACAAGACTTTCTTCATTGTTAGGAAATGTTAGGAATTCTGCATAGCATTTCCAACAACAATTATTAAAAGAAATCAACTTTCAAAAACAGCAGCAAATTCTTTTGCAAAATCTTCCAGTTTTACTTTTCCCATAACCGCTGGTTTGTTCTGGTAATAATCTTCTGCTAATAAACCGCTATGAAGACCGGCATACATTTCAACTAAACCAGCAGCAATTTGTGGATTCATCCCGGCGGCTTCTAAACCACTTAGCATTTGTTCGTTGGTAATAATTATCCATTTCAAATCACGCTTTCCAATTGCTACACCTAAAATACTCGCAGTTTCGTTACACGTAAGTTCCTCACTTGCTACATAGCGTACTTTTCTGCCAACAAGCGGTGTTACTATTTCTTCAGCAATTGCAGTAGCAATATCTATTGGAGAAACCCAAGGTATCTTGTCATCTGCACCGTAGTTGGCCGCGATCAAGCCTTCCGCCTTGATCATAGCTGTATAGCTAAATAAATTGTAGTAGAAAGAAGTGGGACGCATATGAGTAATGGTTACGTCTGATGATAGTTCGTTCAGAATCTTCTCTACATTGTGAGCACCAAGTAAAATCCCTGAGCCTTTATCTAAATGAGCACCAATGCTACTTAGGTTAACCACACGTTTTACGCCAGACTGCCGGATGGCTTGTGCATAGTTATTGCCGAGTCTGCGATAATATGCCAACAGGTCAAGGTTACGATCGAAGTAGTTGTTTGGCGGCACCATACAATACACCGCATCTGCATCGGTAAAGGTAGACACCAGGAAATCAACGTCTTCCAATGAGCCAATGGCTGCGGTGGCTCCCAGAGATTCAATGTCTTTTTGTTTTTCGTCATTGCTACTGATCACCGTAACCTGATGACCTTTTTGTACTAACTCCTTTGCCAGTGGCTTGCTGATGTTTCCTAACGAACCTGTTACTATAACTTTCATAGATAAGCCTCTCTCATTGACAGATTATTGAAGAGTATTTGGACTGTTTCGGCTAGGTTTAAATCTGAAGCAGTGATGATTAGTAAGGACTTGCTGTAGGTCTAACGATGATTTCGCTGATATCAACATCATCAGGTTGCTCGATCGCCAATAAGATCGATCGGGCGATCGCCCAAGCAGGAATGGACAATCTGCGGAATTCTGGCATTCCCAATCTTGCAGTTTCACGATCGGGCAATGTCCTCGGCTGGCGCATTGAGCGTAGCCATGTCGATTACCAAACGATAGCGCACATCTCCTCGCTCCAGCCGTTCAAAACCCTCGTTGATATCCTCCGCCGCAATGATTTCGACATCGGCTGCGATGTTGTGCTGGCTACAGAAGTCCAGCATCTCCTGGGTTTCCAGCGTCCCTCCCACACCTGAACTTGCTAACCGCCGCCGTCCCATCGTCAGAAAGACGGGGGTGAAATCAAGATCCTTGGGAATGCCCAGACAGCAAAGCGTACCGTCGAGTTTGAGCGATCGCAGATACGGGTCGAGCGGATGGCGAGATGAAACCGTATCAAGAATAAAATCGAAGCGGGATGCTTGACTTGCCATTTGCGCCTTGTCGGTGGACACGATCGCCTCATCTGCTCCCAGCGCCTTCGCATCGTCCAGCTTTCCTGGAGTCGTGCTGAATACGACGACATGAGCGCCCAGGGCGTGAGCAAATTTCACCGCCATGTGTCCGAGTCCACCCAGCCCGACAATGCCAACTGTTTTGCCAGGTCCTACATCCCACTGACGTAGTGGCGACCAAGTGGTTACGCCCGCGCAGAGCAACGGTGCAACGCTTGCCGGATCGAGACCCGATGGGAGGTGATAGGCAAAATTGGTATCGACGACATATTCGTTCGAGTAGCCTCCGCGCGTAATGCTGCCGTCTTGCTGATCGATGCCGTCATAGGTTGTTGTCACCCCTTCGAGGCAATATTGTTCTAACTGTCGCTTGCACGATGAGCAGTTACCGCAAGCATCGACGATCGTCCCCACAACTACAGCATCGCCAATTTGGAATTTTGTGACCTTCGCGCCGATCGCCGTCACTTCGCCTACCATCTCGTGACCTGGAACCAAAGGAAAACGGCTATTTCCCCGAATTGCGTGCAGATCGCTGTGGCATACGCCGCAAAACTGAATTTTCACAGCGATGTCATCGGGTCGCAATTTTCTGCGCTCGAATGCCCACGGAACGAGGGGTTCGCCTCGGCTTAAAGCGGCAAGTCCGTAACCGGGACGCATTGGTCGATTCTGTTCAATAGAGGTGTTTCCTAACATTTACTTTTTCTCCTTGGCGATTTATGTGTAGTGCTTTAGTAAGGGCTGGCTGTTGGTCTGACGATGATTTCGCTGATATCAACATCATCGGGTTGCTCGATCGCAAATAAGATCGATCGGGCGATCGCCTCAGCAGGAATACATAATCTGCGGAATTCTTGCATTCCCGATCTTGCAGCTTCATCGCTGATGCTATCGGCCAACTCAGACTCCGTTACTCCCGGAGAAATCACCGTCACCCGAATATCGCCACCGACTTCTTGTCTCAATCCTTCTGAGATTGCGCCAACCGCAAATTTAGTCGCACAGTAAACAGCAGCAGTTGGAGAAACCGCGTGTCCGCCAATGGAAGAAAGATTAATAATCTGACCTGATTTTTGTGCCTTCATGACGGGAAGTACGGCGGCAATGCCGTATAAAACACCTTTGATATTGACATCAATCATCCGATCCCATTCCTCAACTTTCAGTTGATCGAGGGCGGATAGGGGCATGACTCCAGCATTGTTAATCAGCACATCTACCCGATCGAACTTATTTTGGGCAAATTTGACGATCGCCTCCAATTGACGGCGCTGCGTCACATCCAGCGCCTGGTATTCAGCGATTCCGCCCTCCGCGCGAATGTCCTTGGCGATTGCTTCTAGGCGATCGATCCGACGTGCACCCAAAACCACTCGTGCACCGTTTTTGGCAAGCAACCTAGCGGTGGCTTCACCAATTCCGCTACTGGCTCCAGTAATGATGACAACCTTTCCATTTAAGTTCGACATTGAAATCTCCTATTTTTGTGATGTTATACCAATTTTTCATGAGGCTCCATAGAACCTGATCCCCCCTAACCCCCCTTAATAAGGGGGGGACAAGAAGGTGGTCAAAGTCCCCCTCCTGCGGGGGATTTAGGGGGAGCGAAATATATGCAACTTCATATTAAATTGGTATTACTGGAAATTTGTTTTTGTTACGCGATGGTGATATAAATGACTTCCATCAGTCTTGAAACCTCCCAGCAATGTCAAGGCATTCAGCAGATATTAGGAAGTAGTTTGTTCTTCACAAACTGTTCAAACGTTGTCGGTGTAACGGCATCAGGAGTTCGGGCTGTCGCATAAACTCCGTCAGGATCGCCAAGGGCAATAAACAGCTTCCCTAACTCTGTTTGTACATCAGGTGTTGCTCCGATCGATGCCAGTTGCTGCTGGAGCGATTCAACTGTCACTCGCACATATTCGATCGGGCGATCGAACACTTGTGAAAGAATAGCCGTTGTTTCCAAGAGCGTTAAATTTTCTGGCCCCATCAAATTACGAGTCCACTGACCCGCCCAACTATCATCGAGTAGATATCTTGCTGCCTCATCGCCGATATCATCCGTACTAATCCAAGGAATATCGTGGTCACTAGCATAGGGGCAACTGACGCTATGGTCTTGCTGAATCAACTTGACTTGAGTGAGGAAATTCTCCATAAAATAGCCGGGACGCAGATGCAGTACATTGGCTCCGGTTTGGTTAAAAATCGATTCAACCTCACCAACGAATGAGACAGTACCTAAATTTGGTTTTGCACCTGCACCAATGCTAGAAATATTGACGACTCGCTTGATGCCGTTTTCGCGCACTGCTGTGGCTCCAGCCATTGCCGTTTGGATGTACCAGTCGTATAAGCTTGGTGTGTCGAGTTTCGGTGGAGTCAGCCAAAACAAAGCGTCAGCATTTTGTGTTGCGTCTAATAAGCCGATCGCATCATCGCTACCGATCGGCTTCACCGTAGCCCCTTGAGCAACTAAATCTGCTAACTTCTCTGGATGTCGCGTCAGAAGAATGGTTTCGGCTTCAGCTTGTATCACTTTCTCAGCGGTGCGCCGTCCAATATTGCCTGATGCGGCTGCAATCACAATTTTCATAGCTATCCTCTCTTTAATGTATTAGCCTGTAGTGAAAAATTGGCGCAAATTTTGGGTGTCGCCCATTGCATCAATAACGGGGACAGGGTTCCAGTATTCACGGTAATGAACGATCTTTCCATCCTTGGTTTCTAGTCGCATCACATAATCTTGCTGATAGTGGCGACCCGTGGCGACGATATCGGCTTCCCCATGAACCTCAGCAAGTAGTACATTAGGGTTGGACGTTTGATATTCACGAACATTCGTGAATACTAAATCTTGCATCTGTGCCACCATCTTTTTCATGTGGTTGTAGATGGCAGATTTGCCTTCAAATCGTTCTGGCAAATTCAGAGCAGAAGCATAGGGAAATTCAACAACTGCATCTTCAGCAAATAAATTTATCCAAGCTTCGGTATCCTTGCCAATCAGGGCGAGATGGTCGGTCAAAAGCTGTGTATTCATATCTTCCTCTTCTATTTCACCTTAAAATTGGATGGCTACCGCTCGAAATCTCCTATTTGTGTCCCTTCTGTTGAGATTAGTTTAAACTAAATGGACTGACCACCAGAAACTTCAATTCGCTGTGCATTCACCCATCTGTTGTCTTCGGATAGCAAAGAGGCGATCGCACCACCGATATCATCGGTCACACCAACACGACCCAAGGCAATTTGCGAAGCAATCAAGCTATTAATCTCTGGATTGTCACGCACCGCACCGCCAGCAAAATCCGTTTCAATCGCACCAGGAGCGATCGTATTTACGGTAATCTGTCTGTGTCCCAGTTCTTTCGCCATGTAACGTGTCAAAACTTCGATCGCCCCCTTCATGGTTGCATAGGCCGCATATCCTGGCGTAGTAAAACGAGCCAGTCCAGACGAAATATTCACAATCCGTCCTCCATCATTAATCAAAGGTAGAAGTTTCTGCGTGAGGAAGAAAACGCCCTTCACATGAACATTCATCAAGCGATCGAAATCATCTTCAGTGGTATCAGCAAAAGATGCGTGAATTCCAATACCAGCATTATTAACCAGGAAATCAAAATGCTCTGTCTGCCATTTATCTTTGAGTGACTGCTTGACTTGTTCCACAAAACCGTCAAAGGTTTTAGTGTTGGAAGTGTCCAGTTGCAGTGCAACAGCTTTAGCACCAAGCTCTTCGATCGCAGATACTACATGATGAGCTTCCTCAGCATTGCTATGGTAGGTCACGATCGCATCAACCCCTTTTTTGGCAAGACTCAACACAGTATTTTTGCCAAGCCCTCTACTCGCTCCCGTCACCAATGCGATTTTTGTCTTGTCCTTCGTCATTGCCCGATCCTTTTACTGTTTTATTCAGATGTGTCCATAGTATGAGTAAGAGCAAGAATCCTAAATACACAGACCTCGCAATTTATTGCCTAATCCTCCAAACCAAGATTTCATGAACGGATCGGGATGCTCTATAATGATCGCAAGGGAATGGTTAAATCAATCCAAAAACTAGGATGGAGATTGAAATGCTCAACCAAGTAATCAACCAAGATGCAATCGCAAATCAGTGTGAAGAATTGGCGGCATTAGTAACTCGGCACACCGACGGGAAAGGGGATGGTTTTCATAAAACAGATATAGACAAGCTAGAATTTCAGCGACAATCCTCTGCTCCCGCCGCACTACACGGTGTCAGTGAACCGATATTCGCCATCCTAGTTCAGGGTAAAAAAGAAGCATTACTAGGTGAAGAAACCTATCGTTATGGCGCGTCTCAATATCTTGTCGTCTCGGTTGATTTACCGATTAGTGGATTTGTTGTAGAGGCAACTCCAGACAAGCCGTATTTAGGATTCAAGCTGAATTTAGATCCTCGTCAACTCTGCGATATTATCACTGCGCAAACCAGTCCAATTGCGAGTAAGCAAGAGAACTCCGTCAGAGGCTTGTTCGTCAGCACCGCCGATGCGCCCTTGCTCGATTGCGCCCTACGATTGACACGGCTTTTGGATACGCCACAGGATATCCCTATCCTCGCACCGATGATTATCCGCGAAATCTATTATCGTCTTTTAATGGGTGAACAAGGCGAAGCTGTGCGCCAAATTGCGACATCGGGTAGTAATATGCAGCGCATTGCTGAGGTGATAAAACTGCTTAAGACTGATTTTGCAAAGCCGATGCGGGTTGAGAATTTAGCCGGGAAAGCGAATATGTCTGCTTCGTCTTTCCATCACCATTTCAAGCAAGTGACATCAATGAGTCCACTGCAATATCAAAAACAATTAAGACTATTGGAAGCGCGTCGCCTGATGCTTGCTGAAAACTCCGATGCGGCCAATGCGGCTTATCAAGTAGGCTATGAAAGTCCCTCACAGTTCAGCCGCGAATATTCTCGGATGTTCGGTGCGCCCCCAATCAAGGATATTGAGCGTTTACGCATAGCTTAAGCGTAGACTGGTTGGTTAGCGATCGCGCAAATTTTTGTGAAACTCTCCTGAAAGTTGCAATTAGTACGTTGAACTGCTACCGTTAACATAGACGCATCGTAGGAAAATAACCGATGACACTAACAGAATTACTCCCTACCATTAGACAACTTTCGGCGATCGATAAACGTGAGTTAATCCGCATTCTAATGGCGGAAGAGGATATCAGTGATGAACGGGCGTGGA
>JAUBOH010000350.1:0-6998 GCA_036700145.1 Microcoleus occultus BM001215366 | reverse complement strand
ATGCCCCATGCCCCATGCCCCATGCCCCATGCCCCATGCCCCATGCCCCATGCCCTCTAATCATGTTCTTGCAGAATATTTTGCAGGTAACTAGCCACTGCATCCGGCTGTTCCACCATTGCCAAATGCCCACAATCAAGCTGAAGGACATTCTCGCCGCCACCTTGGAACATCCAGTGAAAGCTAGCCAAATGCAGCACGTATTTTGGTTCCATAATTTTGTCTTTAGCGCCGGCAATAAAATAAACAGGCTGCTTGAGTTGGGACACTATTTGCGGCAAGAGGTGAATCTCCGCTTCTGTGGTGGAGTCCAACAAAGCCCCCAAAGCTGCCTCTGGATGAGCAGCCACGAAATCTCTCAAGCGCTGCTTTCCCCAGGAGCGACCGATCGAGCTGGCAACAGAATCGCGGGCAAACACGAAATCTGCTAAGGGCAACTGAGGCAGCCAGCGGGGACGCATTTTCACTAGCTGTTTGCCGACGGCTCGAAATCGCTCGAATTCTTCCTTTAGATAGATGCCGCCTCCTGCATTGATGCAGACGACACCTTTAATGCGATCGGACAATTGGCTGGCTCCCCAAAGAGCGATCGTACCGCCCAAAGAATGTCCCACCAGCCAAGCACCAGAAATATCCAGTTTTTCGAGTAAAATTTCCAAATCGCGAGCGTAAGCTGCGGGAGTGTAGCAGGAATTTAGCGGTTCGCAACGCCCGGGATCGCTGTTGTCGCCAATCTCGGATTGAGAATCGCCAAACCCGCGCAAATCGTAGGTCAGGCACTGATAGTTTGGTGCCAAGCGATCGACCAAAGGTTGCCAGTAGCGGCGGCTTAACAGCCAGCCGTGGACAAATACCAGAACTGGGGAAGTTGCAGTCTGCGCCGTCAAATCGCAAGCGTGCCGAACCCCTAGGATGTCGATGGTTGCCATAAATTTATCCGATCCCGAAATCAACAAGCGAGGTATCAGCAGTTCGAGGAGGGCGCCGTCTCGGTTTAACTTTCTCAGGACTAAAGCCTGGGCAGCACCCAAAACCAGGTTTCACGCCTAGGTGGCGCTATCCCTAAAATCGCTCGCCCAACAATCTTTGTCGTACCCCCTCAGCGATTTTTTGCCCGAGATACTCGGGAATTAAACTTTCATTGGGCCCCAACAAGTAGAGAATCAGGCGAGTTCGCCCGCGCCAAACCAGCAAATTAGCATTTACCACCAACAAATCCTCTTGCCAGATGGCATACATAACTTTGTAAAAAAGTCCAGGCTGGTTATCTGCTTCAATCAGCAGAGCTGGCAAGTGAAAAACCGGATCGACGTAGAATTCAGTTGCCACATCCTCCAAACCCGCGTCCAAATTAAACTCCACCGCCAACATCTCTTCTACCTCAAAATGCCCCGCCAAGGCCTCTCGAACCGCCCTACAGACGTTTTCGGCTGTTTTATCTGCCAGTACCTTGCCACCGCGAGATACTACCAATTTGATAAATACCAGCATCGGCGGGTAAATTTGACCGTACAGACTCAGACTGTGAATCGTCAGTCCGTAAGCCGCGAGGACTCCAAAAATATCGCTCAGCAAAAAAGATTGGTTGCGGTAAGCAAAATGCAGGGCACTTTTGTTACCTTCGGCTCTGATTTCGATGACTGCTTGCCGAGTTTTGTAAAGTTGGTAAGCTAATTTGAGGTTTTGCAGTTGAATTTCGCTGCTGACAAATTGCTCGTAAAACTGCGGAAACGCTCGGTTAAAGCGCTTGAGAAGTTCTAGTGTAGATGGTTTTAAACCCGAAGCCATAATTGAGGAGAAGGTGCGGGAGATATACTAGGTATTTACTCTCCCATGCCTTGTGGCAATGGGATTTTCGATTGGACGATTCGACTTAAATTGTCCCCGTCTCCTCACTAAAAGCAGAAGTCAAATCTGTCTGGGAACGTATAACTAGAATGTCACGGTTGGGCCATTCCAGTGGTATTTCCTACCAAGCGTATAAGTTCCGGCGCGATCGGCGGCACTCACTAGAAGCAATTCCCAAAATGCCTCTGTCCTGGTTCGGCAACAAATTTTACCTTGCCAGCGGGTTGTCCGGGCGCACGCTAGCAAAACAGTTCTAGCAAACTTGACTCGTAATCAAAAAACCGCAGACTCAATGTTGGACGACAAATCGCTGTTTTCGGCGTAAGATGAGTGTACCGTAAACTGTTCCTCAAAAGGCTACCCGCAATTCATCCCACGCCGATCGGAGTGGGTTTATCTGTCGGGTTCTCTTTCACGTCGTCCAACTTCTACTACCTTAACCG
Organism: Microcoleus occultus BM001215366; assembly: GCA_036700145.1. Classification (GTDB taxonomy): domain Bacteria; phylum Cyanobacteriota; class Cyanobacteriia; order Cyanobacteriales; family Microcoleaceae; genus Microcoleus. The sequence continues at coordinate 4,707 of JAUBOH010000350.1, read as the reverse complement.
CGCCTGCATGGGTTTTTGGAAAAACTTATTTAGTAGTTCTGATTCTGCCTCTGTACCCCAAACAGCGGAACTTGAGGAAGATGTGACTGTTGGGTTAGGCGATCCGCTTTCCCCAACATTTCGCAAACCCGCCAGCGGCAACGCTCGCATCTTTTTCAGTTGCGATCGGGACATTGACCTCTACGAACTCGAAGAACTCTGTAATGCAGTGGGTTGGTCCCGCCGTCCCCTGCGTAAAGTCAAAAAAGCTATTGTCCACAGCTTCCTAGTCGTCTCTATGTGGGAGATGCGGGGCAGCCAGCGACGGCTGGTAGGTTTCGCCAGAGCGACTTCAGACCATGCTTTTAATGCCACGCTTTGGGATGTGGTAGTTCATCCTGACTACCAGGGTAAAGGCATGGGCAAGGCGCTGATGAAATACATCATTAAAAAACTCCGCAGTGAAGATATCAGCAACATTACCTTATTTGCTGACCCTCAAGTGGTGGATTTTTACCGAAATTTGGGCTTTATGTCCGATCCGGAGGGGATTAAAGGTATGTTTTGGTATCCAGATTAGCGATCGAGGTGCAGGTCAGCGTTGATTTGTTGAGGAAATGCAATATTGACGCTGACCTGCACCTCCGAAGCCCTGGTGCTGCGGTCAGCGACGCTTAGATCTATCCCGGCAGCAGCAGGGCAGTTATGAAGCTTTGCTGTGCAATTATTGTCAAACCGCACAACCACCTCAAGACAACTTCGGCCTAGCATCGAGACAAAAAATAAAAAAAAGCTTGACAAGCGGGCGGTTTTGTGAGTTAATTGTTAAAAGATAGCTAACTATCACACCGGGATGTAGCGCAGCTTGGTAGCGCGCCTGCTTTGGGAGCAGGATGTCGCAGGTTCAAATCCTGTCATCCCGATCGCACAATGTTAAATAATAGACTCAGGCAGTTTTTGCCTGTGATGTTTACTATTGGTCAAAATGAAAACATCAGAAGCAGTTTTTGCCGATCGTGTGAAGGCGCCAGTCTTTGCGTTATTGTGTTTCAGGATCGCGGATGGTGGAAAAAACATGAAATCATTAGTTCGTTTGGGCGCAATATTGGGGATTGTCGGCAGCACTCTGCTCGCCCCGCCGCTCATTGGCAAGATGTCTGCACTGGCACTCCCCGAGCCGCAAATTTTGGAAAAATTGCGATCGGTACCAGTATTTACGATTACAGACGCGAGTGGTGCGCCGCTGATCGCTTCCGTGCCCAAGCAGGGTCAGGGTCAAACCGGTAATGCTTCCGTGGCGGGAATTTTTATCAGCCAGAAAGATGCTCAAGCTTTTGTCGATCAACTGAAAACCAGAAATCCTCAGTTGGCGGCATCGGTGCGCGTAATGCCCGTGTCGCTCGGGGAAATTTATCAGATCACTCAAGCAAATAAAGGCAAGCCAGAGGAAGTGCAGTTTGCTTTCGTTCCGGCTCCGCAGCAGGTGCAGTCGGCTAAAACTGTACTTCAGCAAACTGGGCAACAAGTTAACGAGTTCAACGGTGTACCTCTGTTTTTGGCGAGAGGTGGCCCGGAAAATGGTTATTTGACGATTCAGCGCGGCCAGCAAGAGGTGATTCCCCTGTTTTTTAACAAGGAGGAATTGCTGGGAATGGTTGAGCGTTTTAAGCAGCAGCAGCCGAATGTGACTGCCACAATTAAGATTGAGGTGGTGAACTTGGAGAGCGTTTTGGAAGCTTTGCGGACTGAGAACGACCCGTTTTTGACCCAAATGATTTTGGTTCCGTCGCGGGAGTCCCTGGAATTTGTCCGATCGCTCCAACCAGCCGGTGCTGGAAACCAAAATCCACAGATTGCTCCGGCTCGATCGGCTCCTGGCTCTGCGGCTCCGGCTCCGGCTCGCCCAGCTCCGGCTCCGGCTCGCCCAGCTCCGGCTCCAGCTCGCCCAGCTCCGGCTCGCTAAAAAAAAATTAGTTTGTAGTGAGGACTAAAGTCCTCATAAAAGAATCAGAGGACTAAAGTCCTTACTACGAACTAATTTATGCTGCGGGTAATTGAGCGAATTTGATATTAGAAATTCTCTCGGACAAATGCCCGATGCCCGATGCCCCATTCCCGATTCCCAAAAAGTCTTATGTTTGTTTCTGGTTTAGAGCTTTGGCGGTGGGTGAATCAAGCGAAGGCTCAGGCGATCGCCTCTGATATTCCCAATTCAGAACTCGACTGGCTGCTGCAAGAGCTAGCAGGTTTGGATAAGTTGGCTATCCGTTTGGAGTCGTTTAAAGATTTGCCAAAAATTGAATTAAAGTTGCCTTTATCGGAAATTGCTCAATTGTGGCAGCGGCGCTTGCAGGAACGGGTGCCGGTGCAGTATTTAACGGGAGTTGCACATTGGCGGAATTTTTCGCTCAAAGTAACGCCGGCGGTGCTAATTCCTCGTCCTGAAACGGAATTGCTGATCGATTTGGCTGTGGATGCTGTTAAAAACTATGGTGTCAATCCAAAATCGCATTGGGTGGATTTGGGAACCGGCAGCGGGGCGATCGCGATCGGACTAGCTTCGGAGTTGACAAATGCGACGATTCATGCTGTAGATTGCAGTGCGGCAGCTTTGGCAGTTGCTCGACAGAATGCTGAGAATTTGGGCTTTGAATCGCAAGTGAATTTTTATCAAGGTTTGTGGTGGGAACCGCTAGAATTTCTCAAAGGTCGCGTTAGCGGGATGGTGTCTAACCCGCCTTACATCCCCAGCCGCACGGTGCTGACTCTGCAACCGGAAGTTTTGAAGCACGAACCTCATCTGGCCTTAGACGGCGGTTTTGACGGGTTAGATTGCATCCGGCATTTGGTAGAAACGGCTCCCGATTATTTAGAATCCGGGGGATTTTGGTTGGTGGAGATGATGGCGGGACAGGAAACGGCGGTAGCTGATATGCTACGAAGTCACGGGAGTTATTGCGATGTTCAGATATTTGCGGATTTGGCAGGAATCGATCGCTTTGCCTTAGCCTATCGTCTTTAGAAGTCAAGAATATGCCGCAAAATCTGAAATTTAAAATCTAAAATGGCATGACACAAGTTTCGATAAATACCTTAGTTGAAGGGGCAATTTCTGGCGATCGTATCGTCAGTTTTCCTACGGATACTGTACCCGCTTTGGCTGCGAAGCCCGATCGCGCGGAGTTGATTTTTGCAGCGAAACGCCGCAGTCAAGACAAACCGCTGATTTTGATGGCAGCATCGGCGGAGGCTTTGTGGCCTTACGTGCAGGGGAGTCCAGCAGAGTTAAAATTGTGGCAGCAAGTGGCCGGACGCTATTGGCCGGGGGCGTTAACTTTGGTGCTGCCGGCTTCGGCAAAAGTCCCGGCCGCCATGAATTCGATCGATCGAAGTACGATCGGAATACGAGTGCCTAACTTTCCCCTTGCTCTCAAAATTTTAGAGCAGACAGGCCCTTTGGCTACTACCAGTGCTAACTTATCCGGCCAACCGCCCCTAGAGTCGGTGGCCGAAATTGAAGCTGAGTTTCCCGAAGTCTTGACCTTAGTTCCTTCTGAATTAGCAACAGCCATAACAGCTTCGAGTTTGCCTTCGACTGTAGCTAAATGGACTGGCGGTAATTGGGAAATATTGCGGCAAGGCACGATCGAGTTAGAATGCTAAAAGCTAAACTCCAAGGCAAATCAATATGGCGGCGATCGGCTGGAGCGAATTTGTATATTTAGGTATGGGACTGGGACTGGGTTTGGGAAGCAGTTTGATTTGGCGTCCGCAGCAAAAAAGCTCGCAACAGCCAGAACCTGCGCCCTATCACCCACCAAGCCCTCAAGAAATTAAATTAGAGGAGTTAAATGCCCTTTCCGAGCAACTTAAGCAAACTCAATTAGCTTATCAGATGGCATCGGAAATGAGTCAATTTAAAGGCGGTTTTTTGGCTCGAACTTCTCACGAGCTGCGATCGCCCCTGAGCACTATGATTGGTACGCTGCAATTAATTCTCTCGGATTTGTGCGACGATCCTGCTGAGGAACGAGAGTTTGTCGAGCAAGCTCACATCGCGGCGCTCAAGCTGGTAAAATTAATAGATGAAATTATCTCTGTTGCTAAGACTGAACACGGCACTGACAGGATGGAAATTGAGCCGATTCAGTTAGCTAAGGTTTTTGATGAAGTTGACGATCTAACTTACTTGCAAGCTGCTAATCGCAGCATTCGTTTGGAGATATTGCCGCCCGATCCGGGGATTTATGTATTGGCAGATTGGCCGAGGTTTAGGCAAGTTTTAGTCAATTTGGTAGATACTGCGGTTGCTCAGATGGAAGAGGGGAGTATTTCTGTTTCTGCCCATGCTTCGCCCGAATCTGGATACGTTCGCATCTGGGTGGACGATCAGCGTTCAGTTAGTGCTTGGAGCGAGTCTTGGGATTTGCTGAAGCACGATTTGGAGTGCGATCCTACTAAGAGCAGCGATAATTCTAAGGTGTCTTCTGGAATGAGGTTATTGATGAATCAGACTCTCTTAACTTTGATGAATGGAAAGTTGGAGGTTCTGGCCGTGCCTTCTGAGTCTGAAGAGTGCAATTTTAACCGCACTCAGTGTTCTATTCCTTTGGCAACTTTGTGATCGAGGAAGAAGGAAGAAGGAAGAAGGAAGAAGGGAGAGAGCAACGGATTAATATCAATTCCGGCTGTGCCGGAATAATATAGAGGAGACGGCAGTGCCGTGTC
>JAUBOH010000349.1:0-7014 GCA_036700145.1 Microcoleus occultus BM001215366 | reverse complement strand
ATTGGGAATTGGGAATTGGGAATTGGGAATTGGGAATTGGGAATTGGGAATTGGTAAATGACAGAAACTTACAGCAGCAGCATCATCTCCTGCTGTAAGGTTTGCATTTAGCTGCGAGACGATCAAACTTGACTATCTCCCGCAGTTCCATCTTTTTTCAGTCCTGGTTTAGAGCGTTTGATAGCGTCGCAGGTTACAGTTGCCCGATTCCCTGTATCGAACACCTCACAAGATTTGGTAAACGAATATATTTCCGGTCTAAAAACCAGCCCCAGCCAAGTTGCCTGCATCTCTAACTGATAGCGGGACTGTCCTTGGACGATCGAAGTTTTGACATCCCAGCTTGCATCTTCTGGGACTACCCGAATTGTTGTTAACGCTTGATTCTTCAGGAAAAATCGCTCGTTGTCAATATCTATTAACATTTGCTCTACCTGCGGCCACGGTTTTGTGCGGGCTTCATTTTGCAGGTATCGCTCCATTGCATTGAGGATGACAACTCCTCGGGAGCGATTAATAGTTGGCTGTTGAAATGTCACCACATAATCGCTTTTCCTCAAATCCTGCGATAAAACGCTCGGATATTGTTCTATCCAACCTTGAATTAAAAAGTGAAATGCAAACCAACAGGAAAACAGCAGGTGAATTAGGGTAATCATCAAAAACTGAGGGCGCACCAACGACCTGATACTTTCCCGTTTTGACTCGCTATTCCAAACCTCTATTGTAGCCAGAATTACTACTGCTATAATTGGGCCAGATATCCATGCTATTTCCTTCTTATCCGACGGCAATCTGATCAGCAACCACAAGCCAATTAAGATGCTTGTCACCCACGGACTCAGACTTACTCCTTTAATCACAAAAGGTGCTTGGCTGGTTAGCAAACCCATTGAAAGTGTAAAAAATAACCAGCTCATATCAAAAATCAGAGTTCTCGTCCGCCAGTCAGTGACGGCCGCCACCGACAGCAAAGCTAAAAAGATGCTGAGCAGTAAAGGTGTCTTCCAGTGGACAACTTTAGGCGGAATCATCGCCTTTTGGATTTTTTTATTGGTTTCCCAAAGGTTGTTCGTCAGCTTTGTGAGTTGCTGAGTGACATCCAAAAATTGCTTCATCATAGATTTCAATTATTGACGCTTTGCAAAAACAACACGGTTAAAATAACGAAATTGCTAACAGTATGGGCGATTAAAATTCCCCCAAACTGGGTAGTTACTCGAAAACTCTTTTTGGGAGGACGGCGGGTGAGGGTTGGCGGCCCCAAGAACTGAGGTGTGGAAGCTTTTTTATTCCCCGAAACCATGTTTTCTACGATTTCTAATCCCTGCCATTTGGCTAAAAAAGTTACTGCTAATACCGAGACTGCTATCAGAGTTATTGGGCCGTAAATCTCCTGCCCTCCCCCTAATAAGATGTAACCGATCAGCCGTTCTCGCAAATCTTTGGAAATAACGCTTTCAATGCCGAAGAAAACTAACCAGCCTACGCAAGTGCACGCTAGATTGAGGATAGCTGTATATTGAACGCTGGTTTTGGGGCCGAGTTTAAGTAGTTTTTGCAGAAACCACGATTCGATCGCGATCGCCAAAAACATAATTAAAATTTGCACCAAAACAGTCCGAAATGGGAAAACAGTGGCAATCATAGGATTCAGGTATATCAGCCTGTGTGAGATTTTAATTGTACATCACAAGGGGAATAATCTCGATCGCAGGTTTGAGCCCCTGATTGGGTTTCATCGCCGAAGAGTAAGATTGGGGGTTAAGACAGTATCGTATAATCTTTTGAGATCGGCCAACAGAATGAAAACATTAAACATTCAATCTCGGCGATCGAATACCCACCCCGAGACAGACTCAAATAACTGCTGATTATGGTAAGGAATGGCATTGGTATTCGGACAGCCTCATCCCGCTCAGAACGCGCAGCAGGTCAGATTCATGTCTATGACGGCGCTGGGAAAGGTAAGTCTCAGGCAGCTTTGGGAGTAGTGTTGCGCTCGATCGGGCTGGGTATCAATTCGGACTCGCCCACGCGAGTCTTGTTGCTGCGCTTTCTCAAAGGCCCCGGCCGCTCCTACGACGAAGACGGGGCAATAGAAGCCTTGCAGCGGGCATTTCCGCACTTAATCGACCAAGTACGCACCGGCCGAGCCGAATATTTTGGGGCCGAAGCAATCACCCGCTTCGATCGCGCCGAAGCTCAGCGGGGCTGGGATATCGCCAAAGGAGCGATCGCCAGCGAACTCTATTCCGTCGTGGTACTAGACGAACTAAACCCCGTACTGGACTTGGGTTTGCTAGCAGTTGACGAAGTAGTCCAAACCCTCAAAAACAAACCAGAATATTTAGAAGTAATCGCCACAGGCCGAGCGGCCCCGGAAGCTTTACTGGAGATTGCCGACTTGCACTCAGAAATGAAGCCCCACTATCACCCGGCAGCGGCAGAGCATAATATTTCAGGTATCGAAATATACACCGGAGCCGGGAAAGGCAAGTCTACAAGCGCTTTGGGGAAAGCTTTGCAGGCGATCGGCAGGGGTATCAGTCAAGACCAATCCCACCGCGTATTAATCGTACAGTGGCTCAAAGGCGGCACGGGTTATACAGAAGATGCGGCGATCTCCGCTTTGCGCCAAAGTTACCCGCAGCTAGTAGACCACCAACGGTGCGGCCGAGATGCTATAGTTTGGCGGGGACAACAGCAAGAGCTCGATTGCATCGAAGCAGAACGCGGCTGGGAAATCGCCAAAATGGCGATCGCCAGCGGCTGGTACAAAACGATTATTCTCGACGAACTCAATCCCACAGTAGACTTAGAACTGCTGCCGGTAGAGCCGATCGTCGAAGCGCTGCTGCGGAAGCCCCGCGATACAGAAATTATTATCACCGGGCGCTGCCACAAACCCCACGCTTACTTTGACTTGGCAAGCGTACACTCGGAGGTATACTGTCACAAACACTACGGCGATCGGGGCGTAGAACTAAAGCGGGGCGTAGACTTTTAAGGCCCGCAGCGGTACGAAGTTCGATGTACCAAAATTATTTAAAGACGACCCTGGGAAACCGAAAATTGCCACATAGCCTTGTCACAAATCTCCCAATTTTCCTTGTCTTCGGGATCTCCCCGATCTGCCTTTCTTAATCTTTAATTTCCTCCCCCGGACGCGCTCCCCGACCGCCAATCCAGAATGGAACATTCAGAATATCAGCCGCGTCTTGTTGAGCGTGAGCACCTGAGACTGTGCAAAAGGATTATAAAAGGGTGGAAGGCATTGAAAATAAAAGCTTACAAGCAAAAAGTCAGCGAGGGAGAAAGTCTAGACAGGGTTAACGCCAGTAGGCTAGACTTGCGGCTGGCAAACAGGTTAAACTACAGCGGCATCCAAACATTCGGTGTTCTAGGCAGTGTCTGTAGTCGCACCAGCGATGACCAATTAAGTAGAGGAGTGAAGCTGTAATGACAACGTTAACTAACGATCCTAATCAAATAGATTTAAACATTCCGGGACTAGGCCCGGATACAATCTTTGCCGGAGCTGGGGCGGATTTAGTGAGAACTTCCACCCTGGGCGGCAGCTTAATATTTGGCGAAGGCGATAACGATACTCTGATTTCCCTCGGCCCGAACGATACCCTGGTGGGCGGCGCCGACGAAGATTCAATCAGATCCCAGCGCAGTCCGGCTTTGCTGTTTGGCGACGCAGGCTCCGACACCATCGTCGCTGAAGCCCGCGCTACCATGTTCGGCGGTTTGGGAGACGACTTCCTCCAAGGTACTGTCGAAGCTAACCTCATGTTTGGTAATGAGGGCGCAGATACGATGCTGGGAGGAGCGCAGAGAAGAGACTCGCTCTACGGTGGCAAGGGCAATGACGCGATCGGCTTCTTCATCGCAGGCGGCGGCAACAACCTCTCCTTAACTGGTGGCTTGGCTACTGGCTTCGCTGGCAATGAAGGCAGCAACTTCTTGCGGGGCGACTTGGGCGACGACTTGATTGTAGGTATCAATATCAGAGATACTCTGTTCGGCGGTAGAGGCAACGACACGCTGCGCGGTGTGGCCAGCAGCACCTACTTGTCTGGGGATCTGGACAACGATACCTTATCCGTTATCAACCCTACCACGTTTAGCCAATTTACTGGCACCACCGTCATCACTGTTGGCATTGAGAAAACCACCTTGCTCGGCGGTGCGGGCAACGATTCTCTCTACGGCTCGATCGGCAATTTTGGCGAAGGCAGAAACTTGTTTGACGGCGGCGAAGGCAACGACACGATCAGGGTTTTTGCCACGCAGGATTCCGCCCTCGGTGGTGCAGGCGACGACTTGATCGTGTCGCAAACCACAGACGTACTTACGAGCGTAGGCGCCCGGAGTTCATTCCCTGGCTTCGCGGGTCGTAACTTGCTCGACGGCGGAGTTGGTAACGACACGATCGTTGCAGCTTTTTCGACTGACACAATGATCGGCGGCGAAGGCAACGACAGCTTGAGCGGTATCTTTACTCTAGCCACCGGTGCAGACGGCAACGATACGATCAATGCCAGTGGCGCCGGTACTAATGCTGCGCGGATTACTCTCGACGGCGGCCTGGGTGACGATTTCTTAATTGGCAACAGCACCGCTGGCGCAATTAACTTCATGAACGGCGGTGAAGGGAATGACAACATCCTGTTTAGCGGCACGGGCGATCGATTGATTGGCACCCTTGGCGGTAACGACACCATCTCCTACGCTAGCACCGTCAACTTTAGCGGTATCACAACGCCAAACGTCATTACCGATAACTTAGGCGCCAACTTCATCACTGGTAGCAACGGCACTGATTCCATCACTACGGGTGCTGGCGACGACATATTGTTCGGCGGCCCCGCCAGTCCTGTCACCCCAGGAGTTGACGGGAACGATACCTTAAGTAGCGGCGCTGGGAACGACACGCTGTTGGGCGGCTTTGGGAACGACTATTTGATCGGAGGTGACGGTAACGACTCTCTCGGCGGCGGGCCCGGTGCAGACACGCTGATTGGCGGCAGTGGCAATGACAGCTTCTACTACAACAACTTCGGCGATGGCGTCACGATCAACTCCAACGGCACCCTGGGTACCAACCCAGACCAGATCGATGGTTTTACGGTCGGCCAAGACAAGTTGGTATTCCAGTACGATTCCTTCCTCTTACTACCATTTGACAATACTCTGCCAAATCGACCTTCTGCTAAGGCTTTCTTACAGCTCGAAACCGGGACTTACAACAACGATCTGAGTCCGGCAGGGGCGACTCCCGGGCAACCGTTCCTCGTTTACGAAGGTGCCACCGGTCGCTTGCTGTACGACCGTGACGGTGTTGGCGGCCAAGCACCGATTCAACTGGCACTGCTCAACGGCACACCAGGCTTGACGACGACTGATATTGTGCTGATTTAATTTAGGTGGTAGCGGGTGGGAGTGGGTTTGGAACCAGCGATCGCCCGCACCAACTCTAAAAACTAATTGTGCTATGTTTCGAGCTAGGGATATGAATCCCTAGCTTTTTTATTGGCATGGGGCATTGGGCCGAAAAGTAGAATCTGTAGGGCCGGGTTCACCCATGAATTTTGCCACCCATCAATAATCTTGATAAACCCGCCCCCCAACTCAAAGACGATATAATTGACATATGAGTAAAAGTCGATTATTGTAGCCGACTAATATTCTCTTTTGTCCTTCAAAAACAGTTATTAATAGTGAAACTGCCCAATGGTCATCTAGCAGATTTAGGCAATAAAATAGAAGAATATTCTCTAAATCCGAATCATCAAGAAGGAAAAAATAAAGCTGTTTTGTTTGCCAGTAAGTTAGGCATTACCCTAAAAAATGCTGAAATGCTCAAACAGGCTTTAAAAGAATCTGCTATCAACGAAGATGTTGTTATTCAAAAAAACAACGAATACGGAACACATTACAACATGAAATTCTTGCTGAAAACCGAAGTAGGTGAATCTCTGATTCTAGCAGCTTGGATCGTCCGCTCAGGTGAAACTTTCCCCAGATTGACAAGTTGTTATCCCGTCAAAAAGTGAGGTAAAAACAATGAAAAAAATTAAAGACCTAGATATTGTTGCTTTAACTGAAGATTTAGAAGCAACCCATTTTGAAACAAAACAAATCATTAAATTATATAAAGGACAAGTGGGAACAGTCGTGATGGAATTTGATGGTAGTGCTTTTGAGGTAGAATTTTCTCATCAAGATGGCACAACTTATGCAATGGAAACAATTACTGCCACAAAATTAATGCTTTTACACTATGAGTTAGTAGAATCTGTAGGAGCGGTTAGCCGATAGATTTTGCCACCAATAATTTTTATGATCTACAAAAAATATCTCTCAAAAAAATCCCGCAAACTGTGTGTTTGCGGGATTGAGTAGGCAGGAAACTTGTAGGAGGAAATACTTTATGCTCGGTCTACAATCTCTTTGGCTTTATCTTTGAGGTCTTCTTTCATGTGAATTGCTGATGCTTCGTCCTGCTTGGCTTGACCTTCTAATTTATCTTTCTGGTTGCCTGTAACTTCGCTAACAGCTTCTTGAATTTTGCCTTCGATATTCTTGGCAGTTGCTTCGACTCTGTTTTCAATGGTCATAATTTTTTCTCCTAACCTTACAACTACTACTGTATAAATTAAAAGCTGAGTCTGAATCTATCTTGAGAAAGATTTAGATATCTATCTAAAGATTGGTTAAATCGGAACTTCGACAAGTTTATTGCGGGAGGATAAACCGGATTTTATGCCGATCGCCGATTTCGGCACTTTAAACTTTTTTGCCAAGAGCACGATTAATTCTTGATTGGCTTGTGCGATCGACTGGCGGCGATTTGAGATGTACTGTGACACTGCCGTCGGGTTGCTCTTCGATGCTTTGCTGTTTGGAATTTGGTTTAACTTTGACGGTGAAAATTTTCATGTGACTAATAACTAATAACTAATAACTAATAACTAATGACTAATGACTAATGACTAATGACTA
>JAUBOH010000348.1:0-7017 GCA_036700145.1 Microcoleus occultus BM001215366 | reverse complement strand
AAGGGCTAAAGCCCTCACTACAAACCTTGAATTATTTACACCGACTTACTTAGATGCTTTGTTCAAGACTTTTAACTACCCCAAAAGATTTTATGAGGACTAAAGTCCTTACTACAAACCTTTTGTGTAATTCCTGTAGATGCTTTGTTCAAAACTTTTAACTACCCCAAACTACTCTACTGAGCTGGTTTAGACTTTGCTTCCAGAGCGTCTTTAGCCGACAATCCCTGATCTTGAACGCCAAAATACCACAAACTAGCAGCAGCTTCGGCGCGAGTCACGGATTTCTTTGGCCCAAACAGAGTAGTAAAACCAAAAACGCGGCGAATGTTGGCCAAATCTCCGTTGTTAAAATCAGCTAAAATTGCCCGCGAGGCCTGGGAATCAATCTTAGAAGCATCTTGAAAACCCCATTTTTCTTTCACTCCGTCAATGTTAGCTGTGGGCAAAACTTGACGAGTATCTAATGGCACTTTCCAGAGAATCATTGTTTCGCGAGTTAAAGGTGCATCGGGGCGAAATTTCACATCTTTAGTTTCTCCTGAAAGCGAACTCGGAATTACACCGGCTTCTGCTAAACCTTGAATTGCTGAAAAATCTGGGTCGGTTTTAGGTACGTCAGAAAAGACTGGTTCGCTAGAGTCTACTGCTAATCTAATTTGTTTCGCTTGACGGCTGGCATAAATCTGATTGTTTGCTGCTACTAACCAGCGGGCGTATTCGCGGCGAGTGACAATTTTGTTGGGTTCGGGCAAAGTGCTGCCTGTTTCTAAATTAGCACTTTTTGTCGATCGGACTTTGAGCACTTCCAACTGAGTTAAATCTGCCACGTACTGCCGCAACTGTTGAGGAATTTGGCTTTCTTGTTGGCTAACTTTTGCTGATTTTGGCGAGGCGGATAGCGTTGGGGCAGTTCCCTCTGAATTTGATAAAGTTGGTGAAGCGGTTGGAGATGCGCTAGACTCGGAATTGTTAGGTTGGGGACTGGCAGCAATTTCTGGACTGTCTTTGCTGTAGTCGATCGCAAATTCTGTAGAACCCCCTACTTTTTGAGCGGGAGAAAGCGACACTGTTACCCGCAAATTCTCTCGGGTTGCGACTAAAGCACCTTGTCCGTCGGCGGTTGGGAGGCTGACTATTTTCCAGTTGCGGCGCCCAAACTCTAACTGATAAAAGTTCTGAACCGAATTAACCGGATCTGTGCTTTCCCAGCGCAGCCGCACGTTTTTTTGCGACGGATCGGTTGGCGGGCCAACTTCGATTAACTGAGCATTAGGATAGAGTGGAATCTCTGTCGGGAAATCGGGAGGAAGTTTGGCGGTTGTGCTGGTTTCGACTGCTGTCGCCGGTGGCGGAACAGGTACCGGAAGCGGAGTTTCTGTTAATTTGGGATCGGCGGCTAAAGATTCTTGGAGGGCTTTGCTGTTGGGGCTGTTTGCACAAGCTGTGACAGAAACCAGCAGACACAGGGCCACCCAAGTCTTTGCAGTAGCGAGTATATTGGTTTTATTGGTTTTACTGGTTTTAGCTGGGCCTTGAGAGTTGCCTCGCCGTTGAGTAAATATAATATTCAGCATAAATCCCTCTTTTGCGGATATATTTCTAGGCTAGCGCAGATCGATCGGGCGAGTATATTTATTACCCAAATGAAATTGCTGCATTTAGTTTTAGTTACTGCTACATTACTTGTCTCGCCCGTCAAGTTTGCCCGTCCCGCTGCATCTCAAGGAGTCCCGCTGCGGGCGGCAATTCAGAGGCCCGAGTGGCAGCCATTTTGCTCGGCGATGGGTCAATTTGCGATCGATATGCCGGGAAATCCCAAAATTAATTCCGAAACTTTTTCAACTCAAATTACCGCTCATACATACAGGTCGGTCTTAAAAAACAAAGAAACTTATTTACTTCAATACTTTGACCTAGATTTTCGGCTTAGCAACAATAATATCAAAATTACTTTAAATAATGCCGTTGATTTTTTTGTCGTGGGGGCGAATGCTAAATTGCTGCAAGTGCGGGATATTTCCATCGGCGGCTATCCGGGAAAAGAGTTTGAGTTTCAGCCGCTTTCCCCGACTGAACCTGTAGGTGTAGGTCAGGTTTTTTTGGTGGAAACGCGCGTTTACGGGCTGGTTGTCACTACCCCTGAACCCGAAAACGCTCAAAAATTTCTCGACTCTTTTCGTTTGTTTTGAAGCCGGAAATTTATTAATAGAACTTAGGCTCTTGAACTTGGTTTCTCGGAAAAAAAATATTTGCTTTGGTAACTAAAAATCTCGGCAGCAACCGGGTTTCTGAGGAATAATGCGTCCAAGACGACTTAAGTTGAATTTGACCTAAGACCTTATTTTGTTTTTTGTACTCTATCTAACGACATAGATAAAATTTACACCTGTGGAGCGATGTAGCAGCTTCCTCAAATTTATATATTTAATATAAGGATTTTTCCGCAGAAAGCACAAACGCAGAAAGCACAAACAAAGATTCTGTCTGGCTCAATTTGGCTCAACGAAGTCAGGCTCATCGAAAGCTTACCCGGAGGTTATTAACATATTATGAACAAACTAACACCAATTATCCTCAGCGGCCTCCTATTATTTGGAGCTGCTGCTTGCAGCGACGGGGCTAAAACGAGCGCTGATGCTCCTAATTCTACCACAGAAAATCGCACTAGCCCGCCTCCAGCAGAGACAGTAAAAAAAACTCAGGGTGACGCCACTAGCGATATTCGCAAAGCACAAGCAAATTCTGATATCAGGGCCCGAGAACAGCGCAACAATGTGACGGGCGGCGATGCAATTAGAGCCGATGGCGACCTAAAGAGTGAAGTTCGCTCGAAGTTGGAAGTAAACATCACTAAAGGTCAGCTAACTGTTGAGGCAAAAGACGGGCTGGTCACCGTAGGCGGCACAGTTCCAAATCAAACTGATTTAGCTAAAATTGAGCCGCTAGCTAAAGAGATTAAGGGTGTCAAACAGGTGAACGTGACGGCTACTGTTGCCCCCGCTGCCACCGCATCGCCTAGCAAGTAATAAATTAGAAGGAAGTTCGGCAACGGATCGTGCAACGGAATTAACGGATTTAACGGAAGTCGCTGGAGGGAAAGTTGGGCATTTAAAAAAAGCTTTTGGAGCGGAACAAAACGCTCACGTGACTCTCCAATGATAGCGGGGTTTTAACTTAAAGAGTTTAAGAGTTGAAAATTTTAAATTCACTGACTCTAAACTCGCACTACCTGCAATTTCCGATTGCCAATTTCCGATTGCCAATTTCCGATTGCCAATTCCTGAGAATTAGGGTAAACCGGCCTGAAGAGAGAGACCGAGGTTATTCCCAGCGAACGATGAAAAATGTTGGGAAAAAATGACTAAATGTGATTGATTGCAGCAAGCAGAGCATAAATTCTGTGGTTGTGTAAAAGTAGTATATTTTGCAGGAGAAAAAAAATGGCTTTAGGTCAAAACAAGCGAGCTGTAGGATCGTTTTCTAATTACCGAGATACGGAACTAGCCCTGATGGAACTGCAAAGTAGCGGGTTTCCGATGAATAAAGTTTCGGTAGTTGGGGAAAATCTCGATAGCAGCGAAATTGCGGGCGCTACCGCTGGTAAGAGTACCGATGAGAAAGTGGGCGGCGGCGCAAAAGCAGGCGCGACAGCGGGAGTCGTGACGGGCGGTTTGATTGGGTTGCTCGGAAGCATTGGGGCGCTGGCGATTCCGGGAGTTGGTCCGGTGATGGCGGGGGGCGCGATCGCCACTCTGCTGGCTGACACTGCTGTTGGAGGCGCGATTGGGGCCGCAGCGGGCGGTTTGACCGGCGGTTTGATCGGTTTGGGAGTTCCCGAGGCAAAAGCTAAAGTTTACAACGATCGGCTCTCGCGCGGAGAATATTTGGTATTCGTAGAAGGAACTGATGCCGAACTTGCCACAGCCGAAGGAATTATGAGCGTGCGGGGCATTCAGGATTGGGCTATTTATGATGTGCCTGCAGACACCGGCCGCAGAGCTTCGTCGGCCCGCGACAAGCGCGCGGTGGGAGTATTTTCAACTCGCCGCGAGACGGAACACGCCCTGGGAGAACTCAGAAGTGCTGGTTTTGACATGGATCGGGTTTCGGTCATCGCTAAGGATGCTGATTCTAAAGGCGACATCGCAGGCATTGACGTACAGGAAAGCGCGGACAACAAGGCTGATGAAGGGGCGACCAAGGGCGCGCTCACAGGCGGCACTTTGGGAGGTTTGACAGGCTTGTTGGTGGGTCTGGGCCTAGTGGCAATTCCGGGAATCGGGCCGATTATGCTGGCTGGCGCCTCAGCTACGGCGATCGCGACTACACTCGCGGGTACCGCTTTGGGTGCGGCGGCGGGTAGCTTGCTGGGAGCTTTAGTCGGTTTGGGAATTCCCGAGGAGGAAGCTAAAGCATACAGCGATCGGGTGGAGAGAGGAGATTATTTGGTACTGCTTGACGGTAGCGAAGCAGAAGTCGCTAAAGCTGAAACCATTCTGAGCCGCGGAGGCATTCAGCATTGGAGCATCTACGACTCTCCCAGCGTCGATACCGCTCGGGCAGATTACGGCGCTCCCGGCACTCCGGGCGTTGATACTACGGCTGGTATTTACGATCCCAATCAGGGCCTTACCGGCAACCGTCGGGTTTGATCGAGAGTCAATAAGGGGCTTTTTCGCGGGGAGGGCGGGTTTATTTAGCCTGTTTGCAACCCGATCGGCAAAGAGAGTGAACCGGCCCCTACAGGTTATTGTGGAACAAACACTGGCTAGCTAGAGGTTTTACGCTTTGCCAGTAAAATTATTTCAAAAGTCGGCTTTTTCTCCCAAAGCCGGCTTTTGTTTTGTTCGGGAAAGTAAAAAAAGCTACCTGTTAAAATTTTAATTTTTTTAATTGGCGAGCTGGACTTTGGGCGGGCAGCTCGATCGGCTTAACTAATTTTTACACCAAAAAAAACTGAGCGGTTTTTCGGTCTGTAACACTCACTACTGCAAGGGTTGCAAACCCCATAGTATTATCAATTCGATCGCATAAACTACAGTAGATATTGCCTGATTAGTCCGTCTGCGACTATCTTTATATGTGGGGCAGCTAATTTCAGCAACTCATACCTGTGAAGTAGCCAGTCCCGCGCGCCAAGAAAAGTCTGCGGTGGTCGGCAACTATTAGAATAATATTGTCGTCGCCTTCAGGCAAGACTTAGGCTCGTCATTGGTTGGCTGTAGTAAATCAATTGCCGTTGGTAACATCGGCCGCATGAATACAGTTTTTCTGGGAATGCCTCAGCAAAGCATTTGAGAAGCCCAGGAACAGCTATGATGTCCGAGAGTGCGTCAGGTGTCGGGTGTTCTGTTAATTAGAACCGCAAGCGCTCATGGATCGAATAAACATTAACAGCAAACACAGTAGCGCGGGAGCACGGGAATGGCTCGCGGGGCAGTTTTTTGGGAAATCGCAGGCGATGGATAGCGGGTTGCTTCCTTCGTCGGTGAGCCGTTCAGAACTCAGAGGGAAACAGCCTTCCTGTTCGATTTCACGCTCCGCCAAGCACAGTGGGGGGAGGTGACACTAGCTGAGCTGACCGGGCTCTGCTTTCATGGGCGATCGAATATAGAAGGCAGTTATGTAGAAGGCATTCGGGGTTGAAACTCCGATATCTGGTTTCTTGATTGCACTCATCAATTCGATCGCCTGTACGGGCAATTTTTCGGGTCAGAATGTGGCGCGGATAGCGCCAGCAATACCCAAATAGGCGATCGACCTTCACAAGATCGATCGACAACTTCTCGGTATTTTGGTAAATGCTTAGCAGTTAATTGTTAGTGATTAGCAGTTAGCATAAATACAGCTAACAACTAACAACTAACATCAACCGCCCACTAAATACTACCAAAAATAAGAGTTACAAAACTTACAAGCGGGGGCGAGAAACTCGGTTTCTTCATAACTGCCGCCCTGGCCAAACAAAGTTTTAACATTTGTCAGCAGGGTGGTGCTAGGAATCAACCAGTTTTGACAATTGTTACGCTCGGCAGTAGTGGTTGAAAAAACCGACTGACAAACACGATAGTACAAACTTTCAGACAACATAGAACATCGAGAAACTAAGGAAACTCACTCAATTTTTTTATGAATTTCACTGATAATTTAAGTGCCGATGAACTTTTAACTAGACATAGAAACGGGGAACGAGATTTTAGAGGTGCTAACCTCATTGCAGCTCATTTAAGTGAAGCTAATCTTAGTCGAACAAATTTGAGCAGCGCTAATTTAAAAGGGGCCAATTTAATTAGAAGCAAACTAATTGGAGCTAATTTAAACGGCGCCGACTTGAGCGGGGCTAATTTATCTAAGGCGAAATTAATTGAAGCTAACCTTGGCAGCTCTAGTTTAACTGGAACTGTGGCGATCAAAGCAGATTTTAGCGGTGCCAATCTCAGCGGAGCAATATTGTCTCGCGCTGACTTGAGCCAAGCTGTGATGACAGGAGCGAGTTTAGTAGGAGCTTGTTTGTTAAGCGGCTCGAAACTAACTGAGGCTAATTTGAGCGGGGCGACGCTGAGCCGAGCAATTATGAGCGGCGTTGATTTAAGCAGAGCAAATCTGACTAGAGCAATTATGAGCGAGGTTGATTTGAACGGGGCAAACCTGAGCGGAGCAACTCTAATTCGGGCTTATCTCAATCGCGGAAATCTCAGCGGTGTGAATTTGGTTGGGGCAATTTTGAGCGAAGCAAGTCTGCGGGAGGCTTGTATTTGCGCTGCTAATTTGAGCGGTGCTGACTTGAGCGGTGCTGACTTGAAAGGAGCTAATTTAAATGGCTCTAATTTGAGCGGTGCCGACTTGCAAGGAGCTAATTTGAGCAAGGCCAATTTGAATGGTTTGATTCTGCATAATGCTGATTTGAGGGCTGCAAATTTGAACAAAGCTTCTTTGCGGGGAGCTAATTTGAGCGGTGCAAATTTGTCTGGTGCTAGCTTGCTGGAAGCGGATTTGCGGGGAGCGAATTTGAGT
>JAUBOH010000347.1:0-7023 GCA_036700145.1 Microcoleus occultus BM001215366 | reverse complement strand
ATGGGCGATCGCCCATCCCCAACACTCCCAAATCCCAAAAAGCAATTCCTAGGTCTTCTAACTATTAGCTGTTGATTAATTCTTCTATGGTCTGTTCAAATTTATCACATTCTTCTACTAACTTAGTGACTACCCTGGCAAAATAAGTGACATCTATTAAACTCATCTCCGCGTTATGAATGATTGAAAAAGTTTGTTTGCCACCGATAGTTTCTATCCCCCAAAATCCCAGTTTATAAGTAGCATTTTGCGTGAGGAGTAACGTAGATAAACGATGGGGTATATCATCTTCATCGTCGAATTTTAAACCACTCGGGCAAGAAAACTCCAAGGTCGAATCGTACTTGACAATGAATAAAGTTTGCGTGCTGCCAGAGTCCATATTAAACTTAATTGTCGCTATTCTATTGTCAATACTAGAAATATTCCAGCCAATATCTCGGCAATACCCCTCGATTGTAGATCGAAATTTAAACGAAGAAAATATATCTTTGTCAATAGCCATAGTTTCATCTCCTGAATTAATCGGTTTACTCGTAGCTAATACCGTCCATTCTCGACCTGTACAAACCTCGCACTCAGAAGGCTTCATCAGTGAAACAACTTGATGCCCACAACTTTTACAACGGTAGGTTTTTTTCATGGTTCAAAAAATTTATAATTTAGGTTTCATATTGATACTTAGCTTATTTTTCCCATCCTTCGGTGGAACACCATTATTATAAAGCTTTTTGATCTGTTGATGGACTTGATTGATATCAGGTCTTTCTTTAGAGCTTAAACCTAACATCTCTTTTATTAGTTTACCTACTTCTGCATCGAGGGGATTTTCCTTGTTAATCATAGTTCCGCGCAATTTGGTTTTAGTTGTAATAGACGGCAATTCAAGTTTTTTTCCATCCAAAACAGCTTCGTGAGCATAAGTATAGCTTCCTGATAAAATCGGACGACTACCTGTCCAGTATTGACAGAAAATCAAACCTAGAGAAAAAATATCAGATTTTTTAGTGGGTGCTGGCGTTTCTCCACCTGTGGCAATATGTTTAGCAAATTCAGGGGAATAATATACCGGATCGCCTACTAAAAATTCGGCCGCAATTGATTCTCCTTCAAGAATACTGCTATCAAAATCAATAATTTTGGCTACTTGTCTTCCTTCCCATTCTTTAATCAACACATTGTCTGGTTTCAAATCAAGATGGACAATACCATTTGAGTGCAAAATTTTCAGCGCCCCTGCTGCGGTTAACATCACAAATAAACGCTTTTTTGTCTCTAGTTTATGTATTTCATTTGATAAAGAGCTAGTATCGACTTTTTGACAGACTTTGAAGAAATGTTCGCCATAGTCATCGCCATATTTAAAAAAGTCCACCATGACTACGACTGAACCCCCCGCACCACAAGCCGATAGTGCATTTTGAATTGCTAGTTGTTTTATAGCAAATTTCTCACACTGATCGCGCCGTTTTTGTTTCCCTTTTTCGCTCCCAGGTGCATTTTCGCCTGGATAAACTGGACTGAGGAATTTTTTGACAAAGTATTCGTTTCCATCGCACACCGCAAAACCCCATTGACATTGACCACCGTTGGCGCTATCAAATTCACGGGTTACTAGATATTTTCCAGCAATAACATCACCTTTTTTATAAGACATAGGTTATAAAGATCTCCTGTCATAGTATCTATTCTGAATATCTTTATATTTTTTTCGCGCTCTTGGTTCGCTTTTACACTTAACTCCAGAATAGTATGACGTATCATAGATATCGATTGCTTTTTGAATACTATTCCATGCTGCGCTTAATTGTCCTGTAATTTCTTGTAAAACCGCCATAAAATAATAAGGATAAGCTTTTTTGTGGGAGGGTAAATTGCTGGCTAGATGCTGACAAAACTGAATTGCTAAATTAGCTGCCTCGTCTTTATTAACTATTGACCTTAGAGATGTAACGAACATTTCTAAGTGTTCTTCCCAATCGTCAATTTTTTCCGCACCCACACATCTAAAAGATTCTTGATAAGAGTCAACTGCATTATCCCATTGATATAAATTATAGTAGATACGCCCTAGAGATTGTAAAGATTCTATGATTTTTTCTCCTCGGCTTTTTCTAACTTCTTTAAAAAAGAATATTGATTTGTTAAAGTACACCAATTTTTGAGAATTATTTGTTTGAAAAAAAGCTAATTTAGTGTAAATCCACCCTAAAATGTATTGACATTCACTGTGATGATCGTCAATCTTTAAAATCTGATTGCATAACTCTTCAGCTTCTTTTAACTGATTATTTTCATCACAAAAACAAGATTTAGCCCGATCCAACAAACTTTGAATTTCTTCAGCCTTAGCTGCTGCTCTCTGTCTAGATGACTCAGTAATTTCTTGGAATGGGTCAGTTGTACTCAAATTTGAGGTTGTTGAGATGGCTACGGAGGATTTATCTTCTGAAAATGACGGTTTCAAATTAGCTGATGGCTCAATATATTGAATAAATTGGAAATAATATTCATAATCAATTCGATATTTTTCCCACAAGCTTTGTAATTCATCATAGCGAGTATTAGCAGTAGGAGTAAAAAAAACTTTTTGAAAATATTCCCAACGTTGTTTATAAGCATTCCTCAAAGACTTGACAGTATGAAAACCAACTGGATATAAAATTAAAGAAACATCATCTTGCTTGATCTCTGTGTATCTCTGATAGATTAATTCTTGCCAATTATTTGTATCCTTTGTATCCCCTTTTGACTGATCGCAAGTGTCGAGTAACAATCTTTCAAATTCCCAAGGGGCAGAAAAATACTGGAAACAGCCGTCAGTACAAGCTAAAAAACAGCCACTTTCTTCGATTCTATAATGCTGAAAATGAATTTGCCATCTCGGATTTATATCAGCGGTTAAATATTGAGACATGGGTGGATCTTGTCTCAGCATTTCTAACGCATCTTTGGGAGTGACTAGATCATCTTTCGTTAATTGTTGTAAACCTTTAGTTGGGCTAAGAAAATAAATTCGCGAATCTCCCATCCAAGCTAAGTCAGCTTCAAAAATTTTTTCTTGTCCCTGTTGCTTGAGAATGCTAGCCAGGGCGATCGTCGTACATAGTTTATGTTCCACTAAAGAACCTTTTAGCCGAGATGAAGTTCTCGGCATATGAATATCGGCTTTACTTTTTAATGATTGGCAAATTTGCTGTTGCAGTTGAAGGGTATGTTCAGGGGTTATTTTACCATGCCACTGTTTGAAGAATGTTTGGCTAATTTGAGATGCTATTTCTGAAGCAATGCGCCCCCCTGTTTTACCATCGTAACCAGCAGATCGACCTCCTAAACCGTCAAACACGCCCATCAAAAAAGTTTCTAAAAAATCTTCGGCTAAGTTAGCATCTTCGCCTTTGGCTTCGGCAACTTCTAGATTTACTACTAAATTCAATTTAGTCATAGCCATAACTTAAGTCCTTATTTGATATTCTAGGTTAGTCTAAAAATTCAAGTCAAACATTTAGTTTTAGGTGTAGGGTGCGTCAGAAAGTCAAGCTATTGGTTTAACCATCAACTTAAAAATCTGACGCACACTACGTCTAATTAACAAACCTGCTTATACGCTATTGGCGATCGCATCTAAAATTTGATCCATGTCTACTTCTTCTAATCCCTTACCAGATTCCGAAACATAATGAATCGTATTTTCCCAGCTACTCATAATTGTCCAAGGCTCAGCATCAGGTGCAAAAAGTAATAAACGCTTGGCTGATTTTGGTATTTCGTGCCAGTAATCGGTCAAGTCATCAAATGTTTTTGGTATATTATTTGGATAATGGCTAGGTTTTGAAGTTTTGTCTAAACTATGAGCGCTAGCATCGGTGTAAACAATTACCACATATCGTTGCCTGCTAAAGTCTCCTTTTTCCCACTTGGAATTAAGTGCTAACCCAACAGCTTCTAAACCATTTTCTGGTTCATCCCCGCCACCATAAGCTTCTATTGGTGAGACAAAATTAGCAAAATCTGAGGACTGCGTTCTCAAGTCAAAAAACTCGGAACATTGCATTACCTTATCGGCTGGGTCTGCCCAATAATCGCGAAAAACAATTACCCTAGCTCTCAGTTGATCTATTTTTTTACTCTTTTCTTTCATCTTAGCTTCTAGCTGCTCGTAAAACTTCAGAGCGGCGGACTTCACTTCTTCAATCAAATGACCCATTGAACCTGTGCCGTCAATACACATCACCAAGTCCACTGCATACTTAACACCTTGACCATCAACCATAAACTTTTACCTCTGGTTTTACTTACTTATTTTGAACTTTGTCTGAGCGAAATAAATTATTTAAAAAAATATAATTCACTCACTCTATTCCTAAATCTTCAATTTTGAAATTTCGTTGAACGTTACCCGCTGGTAGGATCTTGGTAATTTCTGATTTTTCCATCCTTTTTACTTCTTCATAATCTTCCATAGCTTCATAAGAAAAGAAAAACTCGTCTTCGTGGGAAGATATCACCGTTCCAATGCGCTGCCTATCTGTGCCATTAAAATGTTTTTGCAGTCTTGTCTTAATACAACTTCCTCGTGTTCCTTTGGCTCTTCCTACATAAGCAGTATCAATTTCTCCATCAAAATCATGATATATTGCATAGATGCCACATAGACCAGATGAAATCGAGCGAAGATTAGCTTCAGTCATTTTTTGGGGCATTGACATATTGAAGTGCCTTGTTTAAAACAAAATCATAGAATTCACTATACATAGTTTGACAAGCGAACACAAGCTTAGAATGTCTTATTTTATCTTGTGTTTTTTCTAAAAATCAAACCAAAATTAACAAAAATTAATAGAATGTCTTAAAATATACTATAATTGCTAAAAATTTACTGTGGGTACATTTTATGAATGTTACAGAAGTTTTACAATGTGCAGATCAGTTGGTATTCACTAAGACGGGAAAATATTTAGATGATGTTCAAAAGGCTGTAATTACAGGGGTTTACCAGGGAAAGACCTATGATGAAATTGCTGATGATTGTAAGCGTAGTGAAAGTCGTGTTAGAAATGTTGGGCGTCAGCTATGGCAAATTTTATCTAAACAGTTAGGGGAAGATATTAATAAGCATAATTTTCGCTCTACCTTCCAAAGATTACATATCCAATCATCTCAAAATCAAAAGATTTGTCATGTAAATGGTAGTAATCACAACTTTAATTTTAATCCACAAATTTTATATAATACAAACAAAGACAATCAAGAGAATGTAACTAAGAATCAATCTAAATCTCTGTATCACGATTTAACCCTAGCCCCTAAAATCACCAGCTTTTACGATCGCACAACCGAACTTCAGACCCTCTCCCACTGGCTAATTGACCAAAATCTCAATCTAGTCTCAGTTTTAGGATTAAGTGGAATTGGCAAAACCACCCTAGTCAAACAGTTTGTTGACCTAAATTTACAACATTTTGAGGTAGTAATCTGGAAAAATCTCAAACTATCTCAATCTTTAGATGCCATTATTAATGAAATTTTAATCGGTGTTAATGATGAGCTTATTCAAACCGATAATAAGTTAACTCAATTTTTCAATCTTTTGCGTCAACAAAGATGTTTAATCATCCTTGATGATTTCCAAGAATTATTTATTAAGGGAGAATTGGCAGGAGAGTTCAAAACGGAATCTAAAAATTTCCAAAATTTATTGAAAATGATGACAAATCTAGAACATCAAAGCAGCTTCATTTTAATAAGTCAGGAACAATGTCAAGAAATGATTAGCCTGGATGAGGATTTATATCCTATTAAGTGCTTAGATTTACAAGGATTAGACCATACAGAAATCTTGAAAAAATGGGGTTTAAAAGATGATGAAGCCTGGGCGGAGTTTAGTGATATGTACGGAGGAAATTTCGTTGATTTAAAAGATATTGCCAGTTTAATTAAAAGTATTTTTGGTGGCAAAGTTGCTGATTTTTTACAAGAAGACAGTTTAATTGTCACTAAAGATATGAAATCTCGGTTGACTGAATTATTCAAACGGCTATCACCCACAGAGCAAGAGATTCTTTTACAATTAAGTAAATTGGATGTACCTGTGTCAAGAGAAGATTTAAGGCAAAGTTTATCTATGTCATCAATGGACTTAATGAATGGGTTGCGATCGTTGGCTCAACGTTATTTACTCCAAAGAATAGAAGGAGAGAAAGTATTGTTTGATTTATCTCTTGTTGTTCGAGAATACGTTAGAACCTGTTGTCAAAATTAATTGCGATCGCCTAGCCATGCGGGCGATTTTTTAATTTTTCTTGCAATAGCGATGGGGTTTGAGCTTTCAATTGGCGCGCAAATTCTGCATCGGCTTCGATTGCAGAGCGAATTTCATCTCGACGATCGTGATAATAGGCTAAAGCTGCATAGATATCAGATAAAGTAATACTCGGATAGTGATACAGAATTTCATCTGGTGACATTCCATCTGTTCGTGCCAAACAACTATATCCTGAACTCGGATGCGATGTCCGGCGATACGGGGTTTTCCCCCACAGATTCCTGGGGTGATTTCGATATGTTCTTTAATGACGGCGATCGACATGGTAGGGAATTAATATAGGATGTCTCTTCTATTTTATGACAAGTTAGAAGAGTTTGACTGTAAAATCGATTTTAGGCGATCGCATTTCTGAGTTGCAAAGCTGAAATTTAATTAAATGTCATAAACAGTCAAGATGCCTGTTCCACAAAAAAAATTCATCTCTTGTGGAACGGGCTCTCCGGCCCGTTCTTGAGAATGGTGCAAGATGTGGGTTAAAATACATCTATCAAATCGCAACAAACACAAAACTATGACATTACCAGTTGGGTGCGCCGCCCCTCAGTTTACCGCCAAAGACACGATCGGCAAAACAGTATCCCTCTCCGAATTCGCCGGTAAAACCGTCATCCTGTATTTCTACCCCAAAGACGACACCCCCGGCTGCACCAGACAAGCCCAAAGCTTCAAAGCAGCCCACGAAGAATACAAGGGCA
>JAUBOH010000346.1:0-7123 GCA_036700145.1 Microcoleus occultus BM001215366 | reverse complement strand
GCGACTCCAACTGTTTGACTCCTTGGTCGAATAAAGCTTTAATTTGCTCTTCCACAATCATTCAATTATAGTTATCTAAGTGTACCGAATCGATTGGGTTTCGATCGTCCCAAATCTCAAATTAGTCTTCTGTGACCTACTTCTATTTTCAATTTTCAAACGGTTCTGTAAGGAACAGTTTTTTAGTATAAATTAGCACTTACATTTTTGCAAGCTTTGAGTCGGTCGATCGCCTGAATTACTGACATTATTGTCGCTCGAACTCAGTCACAAACAGCATCTATGTTTGTTCGACCCATTCTGAAACCCTCTGAATTAGTGACTTGCACCGCAATCTTACTTTCCCTTAAGCTGTCACCCTCAAAATTTAACCGCAGCGCGATCGCGCCTATCGCCCCAAACCTCTCTAAGTACAAAATACATAGTTTAGTATGATATAGTACCCGTATAGCGAAAAGTGGAAACATCGATAGAGCAAATCCTGAAAGGAAGGCTACACCCCCTGCAAACTCGTGCTTGAAACAGTACCGAAGTAGCAAATCACCGTTATCAAATTGCTCTAAAAGCATTAAAAGTAATCTAAAATAAAGTTTTATTTACTAAAAAAGCAGGATTTTTCGCTGCGAAAAATCCTGCTTTTTCAAGAACCTTGAAACACCCATCTTTGGTCGCCGATCGCAATTTCGCAGCCGTTTGGCAGCCAGAAAGGCTCGTTAGCCGCCAGCCTTTGTCCCCCCACAAAAGTGCCGTTGGAACTCCCGCAATCGACAAGCTGATAGCGCTGTTTTCCTTGTTCGTCTGTGGCGCGGCGGATCTGAGCGTGGTAGCGGGAACTTTGCGGATCTTGCAGCACTAAAGTATTAGTCGGTTCGCGTCCAATTGTAAAAGGATTAGCCGTTAAAGCGATCGCCTCTCCTGAAAGTTTGTAGACTAAATATGCAGTTGTTGTGCGATCGCTACTTGCCAATATTGTCGGTGCGAGTGGCGGGCGATTGTTTGCAGGTGGAAGACTGTTTTGAGCAAGTTGTTCTGTGAGTTGTCTTAAATCGCGATCGAATCCTGCTGCTGTGTCAGAAGCTGGAAGACTCGCAGGAGAATTACCTGAAATTAAGTTTAACTGCTGTACGGGAGATTGAGGAACAATCGGACGGCCTGCTTCGGCAATTCTCATTTGCAATGCGGCTGAATTTTCTGCTTCCTGTCGGGCACTCATTCCCTCAACTTGGCGAATAACTCCGTTAGTTTCGGGAAAGCTGACATCGCCAATTCGCACGTCTTCTAAGTTAAAACCTAGAGTATAGAAATCTTGAACGCGATCGAGCAAATTTTGACGCAGCAACAGCCGTCCTTGACTGATAAGCTGGTTGAGGGGAATTTGCCCGATCGCCAGTCCCATGCAATCTTTAACAGCACTTGCCAAAGCAGCGATCGGATCGGACAATTCCAAAGCTACTCTTTTCGGATCTATAACTTGATAAATAACCGTCAGCGAAGCATCAATTAAAAACCGATCTTTAGACAAAAAATCTCCGTGCGACTGCAGGTCCAAATTGCGGAGTTTGGTGTCTACGAGGACAATTTGACACTGTTCCAGCAGGGGAAGGGCAAAGCTGAAATGGCGTCCCGCTTTCAGGGTACGCACGGCGCGGCCGTTTTTGACCAACAGCCCCGTGTAACCGGCCCCGATAAAGTCCATGCTAAAGCCGGCCCAGCGTTCGGGTGTGATGGTTTGAATCAGGGGAGAAGCGTTGTTCATGGGAGGAGTTGAGGGAGGGGAGATTCTACTTTTAGGGTAACAAATTGCTAGGGACGAGCGATCGGGCAATGTGCCGGTTCCGCAACCTCTATTCTATACTTCTGGAGTGCTAGGGATTCCGGCCGGACTGGATCTGGTTTTGATCTAGTTGGTGGTGAGGGCGATCGCAATGCCGTTCGTAGGGTGTTCTACTATCGGAAAAACTTGTTGAAATCGAAATAATTAATGTCTGACGCACCTTTGAAGTTGATTTAACAGTGACTAAAGGTGAATAATTTATTTGCTATACTTAAGGCATCATGCTAGTTTGTAAGCCAGATGAACACGATCGCGATCGCCCTTTCTGATGAGCGACTCCTGAAGTTACAAAAACTCGCTAACGACTTGAATGTATCGATAGAAGAGTTAGTTTTAATAGGCATCGAAAACTTACTCGCACAGTCAGCAGTTTATTCCCCAAATACTACTGAAAATATCCTTAACAAAAATGCTGAAATTTCCCCTGAGATAGTTGACAAATTTTATGCACTAGCCTCGGATTGGGAGAAAGAGGTTGCTGGACTTTCTTCAACGGCCCAAATGTCTCAGCATCCGGCCTATCAGGAAATTATTAGTATGGGAACACAAATCGTGCCGCTGTTGCTATCGGAACTGAAAGAAAATCCCCTTTACTGGTTATCGGCGTTGAGTGCAATTACGGGTAAAAATCCCATTAAACCAGAACAAAGGGGAAGGGTAAAACAGATGGCATCAGCTTGGATAGATTGGGGGAGAAATCAAGGCTACGCGATTGAAGAGAATGTATAGAAGACCAGAATTTGAATTTAAGTGGCCGAATTTGTCTCGCACGGATTATCAAGTTACGAGTCCCAAATCTCAAGAATATAACTGCTTTGCATGGGCTGCTGGGGAAGACGATCGTTGGTGGCAACCGATACCTGGAGAGCAATTTTATTCGCCTGACGGTGTGCCACAAGAAGAGACTATAGAGGCGTATATTCAGGCTTATCAAACGCTGGGATATGAAACTTGTAATGGCGATCGATTAGAAGTTGGATATCAGAAAATAGCGATATATGTTGATTCCAGCAGTATTCCAACTCATGCAGCTAGACAATTAGCTAATGGTAAGTGGACGAGTAAGCTTGGCTGGTTGGAAGATATTGAACACGAACTCGATGGATTGGTTGGCGACAGGTACGGGGTTGTCGGTCAAATTCTCAAACGTGCGGTAAATTAGGGAATTGCGATCGCAATGCACGGACAATAAGGGCGATCGCCCTTTGGGTTATTTGGGGAAAAAGGGCGATCGCCTTTTTGGTTATTTCGGGAAAAGGGCGATCGCTATCAATTTTTACTCTCGAATGCGAATTCTGTAAACTTCTACCAGTAGTAATTTACCTCGGTAATGCTCCTCACTATCGTGCAATGATAAGTATTCTGTTAGCCTTGCCATCAACTGAGGAATAATTTCAGGGTGATTTCTCAGTTGAATAGAAATGATTCCTTGATATGAACTTGGCGGATAAGTCACAATATCCGCGAAATCTCCATTGATAGAAACAAGTATGGCATTTAATTCCTGAGCTTTGGAAATGACAATAATATCGGGAGATTCAATTGGAATTTAATCTTTCTATACAAAAACTTCATGCTCGGTATCACGAAGGATTTCAATAATAGATTTAGGAACGCATTGATCGATGAACAATCTTAAACTCATTAAGCAACTGTTTCAAAATCCGACAAATCGCGAGCATAATCAAGACAAGCAGCTATCTGTTCTTTGACGATATCTGGAAACTCGTCCATGATTTGTTCGACAGTGTTATTTGATGCTAAATATCCTAAAATCAGACCAACGGGAATTCTAGTTCCTTTGATTCTTGGTTTACCTCGCAGTACATCGGGGGTACTAACGATATGTTCTCTCCAGTTTACAGGCATAACTTGTCCTTTCTGAATCTGATAAGTTATATTATCTAATCTGACAAGTTATATTTTAACTTATGACAGGCGATCACAATGCAGGGATTCGGCATGGGAAAGGAGCGATCGCCCTTTCGGTTATTTGGGGGAGAGGGGCGATCGCGCTTTCGGACAATAAGGGCGATCGAGCTTTGACGAGTCTTCGTAGATGCCGACAAACTGACTAACGCAAGCTAAAGATTCATCTTAAGGAATTTTTTACCTTTCACTGAAGAGTCTGTACATCAGGATATGCCAGAATTTTTGCATCAGCAGTTAATAACGAACAACCACAAATTCTCGCAGTTGCTACAATGATTTGATCTGCTGGATCGCGGTGAAAACCTGTGAGTTTAGTTGACTCAATAATGATGGGAATGGTGAGTTCGAGTAGCTGCACTCCGGGATAAGCTAAAGCTTGTTTTAACCACTCATCAACTGTAACGGACAAAGTAAGTCTTCCCATTTCTACTAATTTAGAAACCTCCCAACAAGAAATGATGCTGACTCCTAAACCTTGAGATTGATATTGTTGTATCCAGTCCCGATGTTTCTGAGTCAGTCGTGTGTTATCGTCAACCCACCAAACCCATATATGAGTATCTAGTACAATCATTGTAGCACTTCCCAATCTTCCAACGAAACCGCAGGTTCAAACGGTTCATCATAATGAATGACTGTACCGCGCAAAGGATATAGAAAAGTATTTTTCATAGTTTCATTTACCAAATTTAGATAGCTAATGAATTCTCGATATCCATCCAATTCTGTTTGTTCTTCGGAAGTTAGATTTGATGCTTGTTGTTGAGCTGTTAAAGTTTTAATTCGTTCCTGGGTTTGAATGGAAGCGCTGAATATTAAGAGTCCGTTGACTAACTCAATGCGGACAGAACCTTCGCTGGGTAAGCTGTTGGGTAAGTGAGGCAGTTTGAGGGGCAAATTAGCAATCATGGCATTAATTGACTGTATTTGATTTTGGTTTTTCAATTATACCGATCGCTCTGTTGAATTTGACCGTTGTTGCCATGCTGAAATTATAGGCCGATCGCAGTTTCGGAAAATAAGGGCGATCGAGCTTTGAGTAGTCTTCATAAATGCCGACAAACTGACTTACGCAAGTTAAAGTAAAATAAAATTAATTAAGCTTGACAATTTGCAAGTGAAACTTAGGTTATGTTAAAATGTTCTCAACAAGACCGCTTTTCCACCATACCGCACAGGAATCAGTGCCATGTCCATTTCTCAACCTGAAAAGCCACAGTATTTAAAACCGATTAATCCCCCGGATCTTCAAATGCGATCGATCGCCTACAGTTTAGATACTTTAATTCCAGGGCTCTACATTTGGCTGGGTGCGCTCAAAATTCGGATTGGGGGTAGCGAGCCCGAAGAAAGCTATCCTGGGACTATTCACAGTCCAATTGGCATTGCTTTAGTATTTCCTGGCTATCGCATTTACAGCAGTTACCAAGGTAGTTATGACCCTTGATAAGCATGACTCTTGATGGCATTCCTCAAATTACTGCGAAAACTTTAATTCACAATCATAGTAAATCTTCCTCACATAGCTGGGCTATTTTCATTAAGGCTCTCAAGGTTCCCACTTTCAAATCCTGATTGCGGTGAACAGGAATTGACAAAATTTGTTCTAATTCTGGGTTTTCATAGATATGATGACTGCCAGTAATTCTTTTTAAAACCCAACCTTTCTGCTCTACAATTTTGCAAAGTTGCTTGCCAGAAATAGATTTCATACAGCAATCTCCACAATTTCATCTGTGGAGGCAATTGCTTCACGACTATTAGCAACTTCGAGCCAACCTTCAATAGCATCTTTTAAATTAATCATCACTTCTTCGATGGTCTCTCCTTCAGTAATACAGCCTGGAAGTGCGGGAACTTCTGCCCAATAGCCACCTTCTGCTGCTGGATGAACGATCGCTCTAATTTTCATACATTTCTTGAGTTATTTGTTAAGGATATTATAGCAACTATCAATCAATTAGAGTTCGGCTAATGCTATTGGTGAGTAGTTGAGTTTTTAGGGGCGATCGCCATGCAGGGATTCGACATGGGAAAAAAGCGATCGCACTTTCGGAGAATAAGGGCGATCGCTTTTGGGATAGCTGGATGGAAAGGAGCGATCGCCATGCAGGGATTCGACGTGGGAAAGGCGATCGCCCTTTTGGTTATTTGGGGAAAAGGGGCGATCGCTTTACTAAGCAAACAAAAACTAAAACAATTAAGACCAGTTAATACTTGGGCTGCGGTTGACTCCGTAGCCAAGGGATTCCAGTTTTTTGTTCATACCCTCAGTGATCGTCATATCCTGCCCACCGTTAGCAGGAGTGTTCAAGTCCATCAGGCTATCTCGTCTTGTATCAAATAAGCTCGGATCGTTTTGTGCTTCATTCAAACCTAGTGTATGACCCATTTCGTGCATTGTTAGGCGAATTAGATTATTTTTGGAAAATCCGTTGATGTTAGCACTGTTAAAATTAATCCGATTGTGTCCATCAATACTGGGATTGGTAGTCCAATCCCAACGTGTTTTTGGTGGTTCTTGGTCTGCTGGATATGTTTCGGCTCCAATCCATGCTGCCAAATTACCACCTCCCATGCTTGTTGAACCTTGAGTGATAGCAATCT
Organism: Microcoleus occultus BM001215366; assembly: GCA_036700145.1. Classification (GTDB taxonomy): domain Bacteria; phylum Cyanobacteriota; class Cyanobacteriia; order Cyanobacteriales; family Microcoleaceae; genus Microcoleus. The sequence continues at coordinate 750 of JAUBOH010000346.1, read as the reverse complement.
TTAAAACTCCACTCGGTACTTTGTCTTTGGTAATAACACTCTCCCAATTTTGTGCTGCTTGCTCAAAAATTGCTCTTTGTGCATTAGTGAAGCCTCCATTGGGATAGACGAGTTGGATATCAATATCGGGATTGCTAGGCTGAGGTTTAGGTTGTACCCAAACTGAAATAGCCTCGACTCGTTTAGACTGGCCACGAGTTCCAGAAAATTGACCATTTCCGACTCTAGGAGTGTTACCTATTCCCTCTACATGAGCCTGATAAAATACATCATACTTAGATGCTTGCGAACCAGTGAGACGAATGGCAAATCCCTCGATCCGTTTAGATTGACCTTTTGTACCAACATACTGCCCTTCTCTCATCCAAGATGTATCACCGATATCTTGAACATGAGCCATGTACTCCATGCTTAAGCCTGGAATTGGAGAATCAAGATTTATCTGAAACCCCTCTAAACGCCTTGACTGACCTGTAGTACCGGCAACAGCACCTTCTGAAAAGGTTCTGTCACCAAGATCCTGTATATGAGCAACTGTTCTCAATCCTGGGTCCCGAAGGGATGCTTTTTCTACCTGAATTTCTTTACCATTTAAGTAAATCGTTGCACTATCATCCTCGGCTTTTAAACTTTCCAAATCCGTCAGATCAAAAGTTTTCCCCTGAACGATCGCCCCAAAAATTGCTCCCTCATCTCCCGGTGAATCCGTAACATTCAACCGCGCATCAACAGAGTGCCCGATTTCTTCCA
>JAUBOH010000345.1:3435-7171 GCA_036700145.1 Microcoleus occultus BM001215366 | reverse complement strand
GTTGACTGTTAACGGTTGACTGTTAACGGTTGACTGTTAACGGTTGACTGTTAACGGTTGACGTCGGACTGCTGACGTCGGACGTCGGACTACAATATTTTTTCCAAGCCGTAAACGAGCGATCGCAATTCGAGGACTTTGCGTATAGACAGCAACACTCCGGGCATATAACAAGCTCGATCGCTCGTATCGTGTCGTAAAGTATAAACTTGGCCCGGGCCGCCAAAAATTACCTCTTGATGGGCAATTAAACCGGGCAAGCGGATGCTGTGAATCCGAATCCCTTCATCGGCTAAAGATCCCCGAGCTCCCGGCAATTTTTCGGTTTCCTCAACCTCGGGGGGATTGAAAGTTTTTCCTATTTCTGCTAGCATTTGAGCAGTTTGAATTGCCGTGCCGCTGGGAGCGTCGGCTTTTTGATTGTGGTGCAGCTCGATAATTTCTACGTGTTCAAAATATTGAGATGCCGTGACGGCGGCTTGTTGGAGCAAAACCATGCCGATCGAAAAATTAGGTACAATCAAACAACCGATGCTGGCTTTATCGGCAAATTCAGCTAAGTTTTGAATTTGCTGGGTACTCAAACCTGTGGTGCCGACTACCGGGCGGATGCCGTAGGCGATCGCCGCTCGCACGTTTTCATAAACTGACGAAGGGTGCGTAAAATCAACCATCACGCCTAACTGCTTTTCTTGAGCGGCCAATACCAGCATCCCTTGCAAGTCGTCGGTAATAGGAACTTCCAACGGGCCGCATCCTGCTAATTCTCCGGCATCTACGTGCAAGGACTCCGGAGAGCGGTCTACAGCCCCGAATAAGGTCATGTCATCAGCCTTGGCGATCGCCTTAATTACTTCGCGGCCCATTTTGCCGCCAGCACCGTTAACAATCACTGGAATCGGAAGTTGATTTGCCATAATTTGAAAAATATCCTTAAGCTCGATCGATTAAATTTTAACGCTGGTTGAAATTTCGGCAATGGAGGAATCGAGAACAGTAGTTGACTGCAAATCGTTGGAAACCAGGTTTCTGAGCGCGCAAAAACTCTGTTAAATCAAGCAATTAGCTTAAATAAACTCGGTTTCGGTACAAGTCTGAAAAAATTACACGCTAATTTCATAATAAGCTCAATTCTGTGGGAACAGACTTCGATCGCGCGAATTTGCACCGATCTATTTTTGCGAATGGCTGCCAAATTTTCTCAAAATCTTCGATCTGTGCTGTCTGTCGCAACTCGCCTCGACCTTTTTTGCTCTCGGGCACGGCGAGTCAGGATTTTTCCCGCAATGCTTGCGGGCGCGACTGTAACGCTACTAAATGTGGGAGTTCGGCGGCTGGGATGGCTGCAAACCTGGGAATTGGGTAGTTTTGACTCTTTAGTGCGGTTGCAGCCCGAGCCCGCTCCCGATCCCCGACTGCTGGTAGTGGGAATTTCAGAGGCGGATATTCAAGCTCTGGGGAGATTTCCGATTTCGGACGGCGCGATCGCTCAAACCTTGACAAAACTGCAAAAGTATCGGCCAAAAGTCATTGGTTTGGACTTGTACCGGGATTTGCCACAACAACCGGGACACCAAGAATTGCTGGATCAACTGAAAGCACCGAATGTGGTGGCGATCGCCAAATTGAGCGATTCTGAAAGTCCGGGAGTGCCTGCGCCTCCAGGAGTGCCGCCCGATCGGGTGGGTTTTAACGACTTCGTGCTCGACGCTGACGGGGTTGTGCGCCGCAATTTGCTCTCAGTCTCAAAACCGGACAAGACTACAGCGTTCTCGTTTGCTCTGCAACTGGCCGTGCTGTACTTCAAAGATCGGGTGCTGCAGGAAAATAGCTCTGTCAACCCCAACCAAATTAACTGGGGCCAAGCAGAATTTGTGCCTTTAAAATCTGACAGCGGCGGCTATGCAAATCTCGACGCCAGAGGCTACCAAATTCTGCTCAAATATCGATCGGCTCTTCAGGTAGCGCGACAAGTCAGTATCAGACAGGTGTTGAACGGAGAAATTGACCCGAGTTGGGTAAAGGACAAGATTGTGCTGATCGGGACGACTGCACCGAGTACCAGAGACGTGTTTCTGACGCCCTACAGTCCCGCGCTGAAGCAAAGTCCGAAAATGCCGGGGGTGCTGCTACACGCGCAAATGCTCAGCCAAATATTGAGTGCGGTTTTGGAGGGACGATCGCTCTTTTGGATGTGGCCGGAATGGGCAGAAATCTTGTGGAACTGTTCTTGGGCGGTAGTTGGCGGGGCGGTGGCTTGGCGTATTGTGCACCCGGCGAGGGCGGGATTGGTTGGGGGTGCGGCGTTGATCGGGCTGTTCGGAATTAGTTTGGCAATTTTTATTGGCGGTGGGTGGGTGCCGCTGGTGTCGCCAGCTTTGGGTTTAGTGGTGACTGGTGTGGGCGTCAGCGCTTACAGGAAGGTTTACGATGCTTTTCATGACTCTCTGACGGGTTTGCCGAACCGGGATTTGTTTGTAGAGTGCTTGGAACGGGCGATCGTCAATACTCAGGGCCGACCCAGTTATCTGTTTGCGGTGCTGTTTCTGGATTTAGACAGGTTTAAGGTAATTAATGATTCTTTGGGTCATTTGGTCGGGGATGAACTGCTGATGTCCGTTGTGCTGCGGCTGAGAGCGATTATTGGCTCCCGGGATACTGTGGCCCGGGTGGGGGGAGACGATTTTGCGATTTTAGTCAGGAATATTGATGTTGCCCATGCTGTTGATTTGGCCGATCGCATTCACCAAGCTTTAATTGTGCCTTTTGAGTTGAAGGGGCAGGAAGTGTTTGTCACGGCGAGCATCGGGATTGCGCTGGGGGGCGAACCCGCTGCTACTGGCAGGGAACAGCCAGAACACTTGCTGCGGGACGCCCACACGGCGATGTACCGGGCGAAGGCTTTGGGAATGGGAAGGTATCAGGTGTTTAATGCTTCGATGCACCATGCGGCCCTGGAGAGGTTGCAGTTGGAGACGGATTTGCGGATGGCCGTGAAGCGCCGGGAGTTCTTGCTGCACTACCAGCCGTTTGTGTGTTTGGCAAGCGGGAGGATTATTGGGTTTGAGGCTTTGGTGCGCTGGCAGCACCCGCTGCGGGGTTTGATTTCGCCGGTGAAGTTTATTCCGGTGGCTGAGGAAACGGGGGCGATCGTGCCGCTGGGTGAGTGGGTGTTGGAGGAGGCTTGCCGGCAGTTGCGGCTGTGGGAGGGAATGTTTGATTTCGATCGACCTTTGATTATGAGCGTAAATCTATCTGGGAAGCAGTTTGCTCAGCCGGATTTGGTGGATCGCATTCAGGCGATTTTGGGAACTACTGGTTTGAGTGCCGAGAGTTTGAAGTTGGAGATTACTGAGAGTGTGGTGATGGATGATGTGGAGTCGGCGATCGCGGTTTTAAAGCAGATGAAAGCGTTAAATGTCAAGTTAGGAATTGATGATTTTGGCACTGGTTATTCGTCTTTGAGTTATTTGAGCCGGTTTCCTACGGATACTTTGAAGGTGGATAAGTCGTTTGTGGGGCTAATGGAGGTGGGGAGTGAGGGGGAGAATGTGGCGATCGTGCGGACGATTGTGACGCTAGCTCATGCTTTGGGTATGGATGTGATTGCTGAGGGTGTGGAGACGGCGGCACAGTTGGCTAAGCTAAGGGCGATCGGCTGTGAATACGGTCAAGGTTATTTTTTTGCTAAGCCGTTACCGAGTGATGAAGCTACTACTTTGATGGCTTCCGAGCC
>JAUBOH010000345.1:0-3335 GCA_036700145.1 Microcoleus occultus BM001215366 | reverse complement strand
ATTCGTTCGGAGGTAAGCGCGATCGTGCCAGAATTATTTGATGCAGTCGAATTGTTAGTGACATTGCCTGAATCTAATTTGCACGTAGGTGTTAGAGGGGCAATTGTTGATTGTTATTCAGATGGAACTTACGAGGTAGAATTTAGCGATCGCTCTGGTGAAACTATAGCTTTGTGTACTCTGTCATCCGAGCAACTTTTAGTTGTTTGGAAGGCTAAAGAAAGGCGTTGGTTGTCTGTATCAGAGCTATTAGCTGCGATGGTGGAACGTTTGTCGGATGAACGTCAGCAACAAATTTTAGAGTTGGCGCGTTCTGTGTCTCAGAAATAGTCGGTTTTTGGCGGGGTTTTGAGAGGAATCAGACAAACTCTGCACTTGGATTTCAAGGCAGCCGATCGACTGTTGTCCGCTTGTATGTCACAATAAACAAGCAATTATTATACTTTGAGTTATCCTGTGAGTCCTACTGCCGAAGTCAGCAATAACCTGAATGCGGGTGTTCTGCCAACCGTTACCCCTACCCCAGCCCGCCGCGCTGTTTTCCCCTTCACTGCGATTGTCGGCCAGGAGGAGATGAAACTGGCGCTACTATTGAATGTCATCGATCCGAAAATTGGTGGCGTGATGATTATGGGCGATCGCGGTACTGGTAAATCTACCACAATCCGGGCCCTCGCCGACTTGCTGCCGGAAATTGAGGTGGTAGCAGACGATCCTTTTAACAGCCATCCCAGCGATCCAGATTTGATGAGTGATGAGGTGCGCGATCGCAGTTTATCTCAAACTGACATCAAAATCGCCCGCAAAAAAGTCCAAATGGTAGATTTACCCTTGGGCGCTACCGAAGACCGAGTTTGCGGTACGATCGACATTGAAAAAGCCCTCTCTGAAGGCGTAAAAGCTTTTGAACCAGGCCTTTTAGCTAAAGCCAACCGTGGCATTCTTTACGTCGATGAAGTCAATTTGCTCGACGATCATTTAGTCGATGTTTTGCTTGACTCCGCCGCCAGCGGTTGGAATACTGTAGAAAGAGAAGGCATTTCGATCCGCCACCCGGCTAAGTTTATTCTAATCGGTTCCGGCAACCCAGAAGAAGGAGAATTGCGGCCGCAATTGCTGGATAGATTCGGGATGCACGCCGAAATTCGGACTGTGAAAGACCCGAATTTAAGAGTGGAAATTGTCGAACAGCGATCGAGTTTTGACCAAAATCCGGCTGAGTTTCTGTCGAAATACCAGCACGAACAAGATGATATGCAGGAGAAGTTGGTGGAGGCCCAGGAACGGCTGAAATCGGTAAAGCTCGATCGAGATTTGCGAGTAAAAATTTCCCAAGTTTGCGCGGAATTAGACGTAGACGGACTGCGCGGCGATTTGGTCACAAACCGGGCCGCGAAAGCTTTGACCGCCTTAGAATGCCGCACAGAGGTCACAGTGGGCGATATTCGCCGGGTGATGACCCTGTGTTTGCGCCACCGATTGCGGAAAGATCCGCTAGAATCAATTGATTCGGGTTCTAAAGTGACCAAAGTGTTCGATCGGGTATTCGGCCTAGAAACCAGTTCTTAGGTTTGTAGTGAGGACTTCAGTCCTTCCTCAGAATCAGGACTAAAGTCCTTACTACAAACCTAAATTCAAGGTTCGTAGTGAGGACTTTAGTCCTCAAATATTAGGTTCGTAGTGAGGACTTCAGTCCTCAAAACAGATTTACTAAGGACTAAAGTCCTTACTACAAACCTAAATACAAATGAAAAAGATAATTTTAGGATTAGATCCGGGCTTAGCAAACCTCGGATACGGCGCAATTTCCTGTCACATTGTTCCCGGAAAACAAGATGAAAACATTGTTTCCATGATTGATTGCGGCGTGATTAAAACAACGCCAAAACAGGAAATGGGAGAGAGACTCAAAACCATTTACGAAGATTTGCACGCCGTAATCGAACAAATAAAACCAGATGTAGCGATAGCGGAAAAACTGTTCTTTTACAAAATGGGAAATACGATACTTGTAGCGCAAGCGCGGGGCGTTTTGACGTTAGTATTAGCGCAGTGTGGAGTGCCGCTGTTCGAGTTTACCCCAGCGCAAATCAAAAAAGCTTTAACTGGGCGCGGGAATGCTGATAAATCGGAAGTGCAAGAAGCCGTCGCGCGGGAGTTGGAATTAGGTTATATTCCGAAACCAGACGATGCGGCTGATGCTTTGGCGGTAGCTTTGACAGGTTGGTATGATGATGATATTTGCCCGAAGAAAATAGCATTAGAAACCGTACAAATTTAATTTAATTGTGTCGCCCATATCCCCCACTTCTTGAAGAAGTAGGGGAGATTCGATCCTAAATTCAATTTATTACCTCTTTAAACCATCGGCAAATTCAACACAAATCCCGGTAACACATCTTCACCCGACAAACTAACCGGAAATTGTAGAATCTCCACCTCACGATTAGCGCGATAAATTTCCACTTGTTGGTCTTGAGGATTAATCAGCCAACCCAAACGCAAGCCGCTGTTGAGATATTCCTGCATTTTCTCCTGAAGCGGCCGCAGCGAATCTGTGCGCGATCGCAATTCTATGACAAAATCAGGACAAATCGGCGGAAACTTCTCTCTTTGTTCATCAGTTAAAGCAGACCATCTTTCCAAGCTAACCCAAGCCGCATCAGGGGATCTATCGCCATTATTAGGCAAGCGAAAAATTGTGGAAGAACTAAACACTCTCCCTAGCTGCGTTTGACGGTTCCACAAGCCCAAATCTGTAATTAAATCGGCTTCTCGATTGCCGCTGACTCCGCCTACTGGTGACATAATAATGATTTCCCCTTTAGCAGTCCGTTCAAATTGCCAATCTCGATTCATCTGGCACAAAATGTAAAACTGTTCGTCTGTTAATTCGACAGTATCTAAGTTTAAAGTAACGGTTGTCATTGTATTACCTCCTCTCTTCTCCTCTCTTCAGTCTCGCGTTGCGCGGACTTCGTTTGTGTAGACGCGATTTCAATCGCCGTTTCCTCTAACTCTTGTCCCGCCCTTATTAAGGGGGGTTAGGGGGGATCGAGTTTCCCAAATTCTCAATGCGTAAATCCTACAACTATTTTAGGGCCATTTCTTACCAATTATTATCAGGACGATCGCACCCAACACCCCTGCAACAACTCCCAAACCCATACTCAACCCAAAAACCGCATTCACATCCATTGGATTTTGCGGAGGTTTAATTTGGCCTGCATAGACGCTGGCTGCTACTCCACTGGTGGCAATTCCCACACCTACAGCGCCGATTGTAACATTCAAAGTGCGATCGCTCTTAGCCCTCTCAATCTCAATAATCCCCT
>JAUBOH010000344.1:0-7209 GCA_036700145.1 Microcoleus occultus BM001215366 | reverse complement strand
AAATATAGAAGAATATGTCGATCGCACCGCCGAACTGATAAACTTACCCTTAGATCCAGAACATCGGCCCGGCGTTGTGGTAAACTTCGAGAGGATAACGGAAATTGCCCGACTCGTTACAGAATTTCCTTTACCCCCAGAAGTAGAAGCAGCGCCGGTGTTTGAACCTTAAATTTTTAAGCGCAGATGAATGCAGATGTTTTTTTAGATAAAGCTGATGCGGTTGCTACGGCAGCGGCGGTTAAAAGCGGTAAGATTACGGCTACAGCGGCGGTAAGTGCTGCTTTGGAACGGATTGCTGTTGCCGATCGAGCTTTTAACTGTTTTACTCGTGTTATGGCGGAAAGTGCGATCGCAGATGCCGAAAAAATAGATAATGCGATCGCAAATAACGAAAACCCTGGCCCGCTAGCAGGTGTTCCCTTCGCCGTTAAAAACCTCTTCGATGTCGGCGGAATTACGACTCTAGCAGGCTCAAAAATTAATGCTGACCATCCTCCGGCTACGCGCGACGCGGCGGCGGTCGCCCGACTGCGACAAGCGGGTGCGGTGCTCGTAGGCACTCTCAACATGGATGAGTACGCCTACGGTTTCGTCACTGAAAACAGCCACTACGGGCCCACGCGCAATCCCCGGGATACCGCGCGCATCGCCGGCGGTTCGAGTGGCGGTTCGGCTGCTGCGGTGGCTGCGGGTTTGGTACCCGTTACTTTGGGTTCGGATACTAACGGTTCTATTCGCGTACCGGCTGCGCTATGTGGTGTTTTTGGTTTTAAGCCTACTTACGGCCGTTTGTCAAGGGCCGGAACTTGTTTGTTTTCGAGTAGTTTGGATTGCGTGGGGCCGTTTGGGCGATCGATCGGAGACATCGCGCTGCTGTACGATATCATGCAAGGGCCTGATGCTGATGACCCGGTTTGCACTCGACGCCCGTCAGAAGTTTGTTGGCCACAATTAAATCAAGGCATCGAAGGATTGCGAATTGCGGTGGCTGACGGGTATTTTGCGACAGGAGCTCAACCGGAAGCATTGGAGGCTGTGGAAATAGTTGCCCAAGCCTTGACAAATGTCCTCAATTGTGGTATAGAGACAGTAAAAACAACAAACCCCCCGAAAATTGGGGGGCTTGGAACTGTCACCATTCCGGAATCCGATCGCGCGCGGGCTGCTGCATTCATCATTACCGCTTGCGAGGGGGCCTCGTTGCATTTCGACAATTTGCGATCGCGCCCTCAAGACTTCGATCCGGCGACGCGCGATCGTTTTTTAGCCGGAGCTCTGATCCCAGCGGCTTGGTACTTGCAAGCGCAGAGATTCAGACAGTGGTATCGCGATCGAATTCGGGAAATCTTCCAACACACAGATATTATTCTCGCACCCGCCACTCCGATTGCGGCCCCTTTAATTGGTGTCGAGAAAATGGTAATCGCCGGACAAGAAATCTTAGTGCGTCCCAATCTTGGACTGTTTACCCAACCGCTGTCATTTATTGGCTTACCCGTTCTTTGCGTCCCTGTACAGCGGCCCGGCGCTTTGCCTTTAGGGGTACAAATCATTGGTGCTCCCTACAGCGAAGCGGTGATTCTCCGAGTCGCTGCGGTATTAGAAGCCCAAGGAATTGTATCTGCCGAATCAATTGACCCCTAATTCTAGGGTTTGTTATTGCGGTGGAAGCGTCTTTTAGTTCTTCTGGCAATCGCTTTGCGCTTTTGCTTTTCCAACGGGGTTTCAAAGTGGCGGTGCTTTCTCATGTCGGGGAAAATCCCTGCTTTGGAAACTTGTCGCTTGAACCGTCGTAGGGCTGACTCAATCCCTTCGTTTTCGCCGATTACAACTTGGGTCATTCTTTCTCCTTAGTGTTTGTCAGATCAAGTTTTATCATATCAAGGTTTTTGGCAGCGCGATCGCCCAAAACCCCAAAATTATACCATCAAATTGGTTCGTAGTGAGGACTTCAGTCCTCAGATTGCGAACCCCTTCGATTGCGGGTACGGGTTTAAGAGGTTTGGGCGACCAACTGATTTTCCTGGCGGAGGTAAGCTTGAATAAACGAATCTAATTCACCGTTCATCACATCCGCGATCGCAGTTGTTTCCACTCCCGTGCGTACATCCTTAACCATTTGATAGGGGTGAAACACGTAATTGCGAATTTGCTGGCCCCAAGCTGCCTCTACGATGTCGCCGCGAATCTCGGCAATTTCCGAAGCCCGCTGTTCCTTCGCAATCACCAACAGCCTGGATTTGAGCAAAGTCAGAGCTTTTTCCTTATTTTGCAACTGACTGCGTTCTTCGGTACAGCGCACTGCTAAACCGGTGGGAAGGTGAACGATGCGGACTGCGGTTTCTACCTTGTTAACATTTTGCCCGCCCTTGCCGCCTGCGCGGGAAGTGGTGATTTCCAAATCTTTTTCTGGGATGTCCAACTTGACGGATCGATCGAGAATCGGCATCACTTCAACGCCCGCAAAACTGGTTTGACGCTTATCGTTAGCGTTAAAAGGCGAAATTCTGACCAAGCGGTGAGTGCCTTTTTCCGATCGCAAATAACCGTAAGCATAGCGACCGGCAATTTCCAAAGTTACAGATTTAACACCCGCTTCCTCTCCCTCAGAGATTTCGTTTAAATGTACCTTGTAACCTTGACTTTCTCCCCATCGCGTGTACATCCGCATCAGCATTTCTGCCCAATCTTGAGCGTCAGTACCGCCAGCCCCGGCATTAATTGTCAAAACAGCGCCGCTTTGGTCGTAGGGCCCGGACAGCAACTGTTGCAGTTCCCAGGAATCGAGTTCACGAGCTAACTGAGAAAGACTCGATGTTGCTTCTTGAAATAGCGATTCATCGACTTCTAACTCTAGCAATTCTAAGACAGCTCTAGCGTCTTCCAAGCTAGTTTGCCAACCGTGATATTGTTCTAAGTGAGATTTGAGGTCGTTCAGTTCTTGGAGAGTTTCTTGAGCTGACTCTTGGTCGTCCCAAAAAGCTGGTTGAGCGGCAATTTGCTCTAAATCTTGGATTTTGGCGGATAGTGCGGGGATGTCAAAGATAGTCCTGAGTTTTACCCAGGCGATCGCACAATGTTTGAATACCGTGTTTGATGTCTAGAATTTCCACTGTTAGTCCTCGTGGTTTTGGAGTGTTTGATCTACTATAGCTGAATTTGACATTTTTTAACAAAATGTTATTGTTTCTTCCTGATTATCTCATTTCCTATTACATCGGTATTGTTCAGACAGTCAACAGTTAACTGTCAATTGTTAACTGTTAACTCACTTATTAGATATACTGCGAACCGGTGGAATTAAAAGTTTTACCGCATTCGTGAGCGCAAACATCCAACCTTTTAGAACATGAAAAACTGGCTGTGAGGTCTTGGCGAAACCAATCACTTTCCAGCGCATCTTTCACAGATTGAGTTTTGAGAGAATTAAACCCATTGCCGTACTTTTGAATCAAACCTAACATCTGCGGTATGTAAGTGTCGTTGTAAATAGCGTATTTAGTATGGCTGACCCAACAGCAAGGCCAGAGTTCCGCTTCAAAGCTGATGAAAATATCTTTGCTGGCTTGAGTTTGACAGCTAATTTCTACATTGCGGTAGTAATTGTTTAGGCCACCGTAGGTTTCTACAGCTTTGATAAATTGGTCTCCCTGCGGATTTTGGTATTGTTCCAACGATGGGGGTTCGAGTTGCTGGCTGGCTGGTTTTGATGGGACAGGCGGTGTAGGAGCTGGTGCTTGAGAGGTTTCGATAGCTATAGCTTGATACCAAGCATAATTTGCTTTTTCTGGTTGTCCCAACTGCGTCAAGACTTTAGCTAAATTGCGATAAGCGCCGGCAAAATTGGGTTTAAGCTCGATCGCCTTTTGGTAATAAGCACTAGCTGGCTGCCACTGTTGCTGTTGAGCATAAAGACTGCCGACATTCGCATAAACTTCGGGAAAATTCGGCTGAATTTGCAGTGCCTTGGCGTAACAATCTGCTGCTGCTTGCATCCGCCCCAAACCTTGAAAAGCATTGCCTAAAGTTTTGCAGGCTGCTGCGAAATTCGGTTGAATTTTGAGGGCTTGCTGGCTGGCTGCGATCGCCTCTTTGAGCTGTCCTTGTCTCAAACAGTCCTCAGCTTGTTGGTGGAATCCAAGGGCTGTCTGTGCTTGATGCTGAGGGGCTGAGAGTCTAGCTGTAGCTGTTGTTGGTTGGTTGGGGCGATCGAGCTTAGGATCTACCTGTAAGTTTACCGTCTGCTGTTGCTGTTGATTTGTGGACTCTTTGTTATAAAGTTCTTGTGCCACAAAACGAGAGGTAGCTTTCGGTACAAAATCAACAAATCCTAATTCTTCAGCTAAAGCGCGAGCTGATTCTACTTGATGTTGGTTGTGTTCAAAAATTAAGTAATGCCAGACAGCTTTGCCGCCAGCTTGGATGAAGGCATTAACCGACTGCATTATCCTGTCCCAGTTAGTATTTTTGCGGTAGATGCTGTTAGTATCTGCCAAGCCGTCGATACTAAAAATTACGCTGTCGTTTTCTCCTGTCATCGCCTGTGCCAGGGCTTGCCACCAGTCGGGATTGCGTCCGCTACCGTTGGTGTAGAGGGAGATTTGAGGAACTCCCATGCCGTGCCAATATTCGATCGCGGGAATTGTGGTATTGCTAGTCATAGCATCGCCGTAATTGCCGCACATATAGACCAAATCCAACTGAGAGCAAAACTGTTTTGGGAAAATTCTCTCAATATCCTGCATCTTTAATTCCGCCATCGGCAAAATCGAGTTGTCGGTGCGGGGACACTGCGGGCAAGCTGCATTGCACCGCGAGGTAATTTCGACGCTGACTCTCTTGATATCTTCATATTTTAAGTACATGAGTTTTATCCTATTGATTGTTTGTGAATGCTGACAGCATACGCGACGATCGCAATCTTGGTTCCTCAACTTAATAAAAATAAAAAACCGCGACTCGATCGAGCCGCGGTTGTTCGCGTACAGTTTATATTAATCGCGGCCGTTAATCGCAATCAGCAATCGCAGAATAAAGATAAACAAGTTGATGTAAGTAAGATACATCGACAAAGCAGCGGGCAAATACTGATCGTCGCGGTAGCTGCGGGGCAGAATGTAAAAATCGACAATTGCAGCGCCGGCAAATATAAACACGCCGATGCCGGAAATGCCAATTTCCAACCAAGTTGGGGTGTAGACGCCAAATATAGATAAGAGAAATTGAACGCCAACGACGACTAATAAAGCAATGACGCCTAAACTGATAGTTTTGGTGAGTGCCATGCCGTCTGTTTCGGACAAGTTGGAGCCTATTTGGCGGGCGGCGATGAAGGTAATGCCACAGCCGAGGGCTGCAAAACCGATGCCGGAGATGCCGACGCCTTGGGTTCTGAGGGCTGTAAATACCAATCCGCTTAGGGTGTAGCCGGAAAGCAGGCTGTAGGTAGCCAGGAGGGGCAAGGCAGTGTTTTTGTTGCCTTGTTCGGCGGCACCGCGAGCGACAAAGAATAGAATTAATTCAAGGACGATCGCAGCGATGAATGTAGGAAAGAAGATTCCGGGATAGTTGCGGATCACTCCCATGCCGCCGTAGGTGCCGATCGCAGTTAAGACGAGCCCGCCGCCCACGAAGGGGAGGGCGTTGGCGATGACGTTGGGGCCTACCAGGGCGTGGTTTTTTGCCTCGCGCACGGCTTCGCGGAAATTGCTAGTGTTGCTCACGAGATTTTACCTGATTTTCGCTGACCATTACTATTTATATTCTGACAGCTTTACAGATTGTTTGCAAAACTTGTAAAAGTTTAAAGATTTGATAAAGAAAGGGGGTCAAATCACTCAAAGGCTGGCAATGACTGATTATAATCGACAACGTAGAGTGTGCGGTATCGCTGCCGTTTCAAGAGCAGCAGGGTTGAATGCGATTGTCTAACACCGCAGGGCTATTATTTAGCTTAAGCAAGCAGGGTACAGTCAAGGTCGATCTAATAGCAGATTCAGGTCAATAGCTAAGGTAGCTCAGACAAGGGATGCCGAGACAATTCAGGATCGAGAAACTCAAGCTCGATCGACAAAATCCCAAACAGGTAATGTCTAATGCCCACCTTTTTTCTTAACTATTTTTTAACACCGACGGCCGGAATATTGTTAGCCGCGGTGACAGTGATGTCTGGAGGTAAAGCTGCGGTTGCAGCTAATGTCGGAGCCGTTCCGATAGTTCCCAAGTCGTCGGTTTCGGAAAATTTGCTGCTGGCTCAGGTAAATCCACTTCCCCAAGGTAACAATCCCACAAATCAGACCGGGGGAACTGTAAGCCGGGTGCCTCTACCCGTGAAAATCCCTGAGCCTTCGGCGATCGTAGGACTCGGTTTAGTTGCGAGTTCGCTGGTGGTGACTCGCCGGCGCCGATTGAGAAATTAGACTTTTTGATTTTTTAACCGCAGATAAACGCGGACGAACGCGGATAAATGCGGCTGTAAGAAGTTTAGCCGATCGCGTCGCGCAGAGCATTTTTAGTCATCGCGGCGATCGACTGTTCGGTAGCTTTCGGCAAGTGATAGTATTTCCCACCAGAAGTTTTGGCTAATTCCTTAGCAAAGCCAGTCGAAATAAATTTACTCTCAGTATCAATCACCAGCAACTGCATTCCCAAACCGCGAATTTTAGCAGCAATTTCTAACAATTCCTTCTTAATATCCGGCTTTTCGCCATCTAAAATCGGTTCGCCCAAAGAACGAGCCAAAGGAATATTCCCGCGTCCGTCAGTAATAGCAACAATTGCAACTTGACCAATATCTCCAGACTGGCGCGCGTTGACTCCCACGCGCACCGCCTGAGTCAAACCGTGGGCCAGGGGCGAACCGCCGCCGCAGGGTAAAGTTTCCAAACGCTTGCGGGCTAAGGCTATCGAGCGAGTCGGCGGTAGCAGCACTTCTGCTTGTTCTCCGCGAAAGGGAATGAGAGCAACTTGATCGCGACTTTGATAAGCTTCCGTGAGTAGCTGCATCACCGCACCTTTCGCCGACTGCATCCGGTTGAGGGCCATCGAACCCGAAGCATCCACCACAAATACGACTAAAGCTCCAGCTTTTCTGGCCAAGCGCTTCGCCCGAATGTCTCCCTGTTCGACAAATACGCGCTTCTCTCGATTGGCGGTTGCTTCTTGGTCTGAATTCTTGAGGCGGCGCGCTTTTTGGTAAGGTGCGGC
>JAUBOH010000343.1:0-7211 GCA_036700145.1 Microcoleus occultus BM001215366 | reverse complement strand
CCTCACTACAAACCTTACTTATTGCCGCCGATCGACCGGACATGATATCATTAGTTATCATATCGTTTACGGTTGTTGTTTATCGATTTTTAAAAGCATTTCAGTGATAGCATTACTGTCCAAAGGTTTAGAAAACCAATATCCCTGAGCTAATTCGCAGCCAAGTTCTCGAAGCTGTGCTAATTGTTCGGCTGTCTCAACACCTTCGGCGATCGCATTCAATCCCAAATTGTGAGCCAAAGTCACGATCGCCCGCACGATCTGCAAAGGCTGACCCCCGCCGTCACCGTTTTCTACAGCCCCCAAACGGCTTACAAAAGATCGATCGATCTTCAGCGTATCCAGCGGAAAGCGGTGCAAGTAACTCAAAGACGAATAGCCCGTACCGAAATCGTCGATCGACAATCGAATATTTCTACCTTTTAATTCGGCGAGCACAATATTGGCTTTCTTCACATTTTCCACGATCGCGCTTTCAGTAATTTCTAATTTTAAACAGCTCGGAGCGCAGCCTGTTTCTGCTAAAATTTCATCTATCTGTTCGATCAAATTCGCTTGACCTAACTGTTTTGCAGAAAGATTGACGCTCATTGTTAATTGCCAAGGGTCAATTATTGGTAATCGGTAATTGGGCATTGGGCATTGGGCATTGGGCATTGGGCATTGCCGAACTTCCTGTTTCCCTGTATCCGTTAAATCCCGTACAGTGCTCGTTGCCGAACTTCCTTCAACATCCATTAACATTTCTTGCCAAAGGCGCAATTGCCGGCAAGATTCGCGCAGCACCCAGGCTCCCAGAGGCACGATCAAACCTGTTTCTTCAGCTACAGGAATAAAAACAGACGGCGGCACTAGACCCCGAACTGGGTGCTGCCAGCGAACCAAAGCCTCAAAACCCTCGATCGCACCGCTTTTGATCGAAACAATTGGTTGGTAGTGCACAATAAAGTGCGAACATTCATCCTTGCTAGAACCTAATTCCTCCTTACCAAAAATAGCCAACCGCAGGTCAGTTTCTAACTGCAACAGCGACAGAGTTTGGTCGTGCATCGCCAAATTAAACACCTCGTGGCGGGCCTTGCCCAAAGCTTTAGCGCGGTACATCGCAATGTCTGCATCGCGCAGGAATTCTTCCGGGTGACTGTACGGATGCGATTCGCCGCTGTTGGCTGCTGCGACTTCGCCTCCACTAAAAACAATGCCAATGCTAGCGGTGGTAAATACTTCGTGTCCTTCGATATCAAACGGCTTCGTCAGTTCTGTTTGTATCCTGTTAGCTGCTTGGGTGGCGTCGCTGAGGCTCTGAATGTTGTCTAGCAGGATGGTGAATTCGTCTCCCCCCAGCCGGGCGACGGTATCAGAAGCCCGCACGCAGGTTTGCAGCCGATGCGCGAGGGCGATTAGCAGTTTGTCTCCTAGAAGGTGTCCTAAAGAATCATTCACTACTTTGAAGCGGTCTAAATCTAGGAAAAGTAAACCAAATTTGTAATTGGGGGACTGATTGGATCGGCGGATGGCTTGTCCTAGCCTGTCGAGGAACAAAACGCGGTTGGGCAAACCCGTCAGCGCATCGTGAAAAGCGCCGTGCAGCAGTTGCCGTTCTACTCGCTTGCGCTCGGTGACATCTCTGATAATAATCTGGGCGGCGGCTAAGCCTTGATAAGTAGCGGGGATGCCGGCAACTTCAACGTCGATTATTTGTCCGTCGAGCCGCATTAGTTTTTCTTCGGCAAGGTCGATCGGCTTATTTTCTTCCTCGACTTGCCTCATGCGCTCTCTGGCTGTTTCCACATAGTTTGGATGGACGAAATGCAATACCGGAAAGCCGATCAGCGCGGACGGTGAACCCGCGCCGAGGAGTTTAGCGCCTGCTGCATTGATGTAGGCGATTTTCCCTTGACTGTGAACGGCGATCGCTTCTGGAGATAGTTCTACTAACTGGCGATAGCGTTCTTCACTTTCTTGGAGAGATACTATCAACTCGCAGCGCTCTTTTTCGACTTGCTGGCGTTCGACTTCCATTTGGTGAACCGCCAGAATTTTACCGATGCTTTGAGCCATCAATTCTATGATTTCTATTTCCTGGTACTCAAAATCTTTTTTCTTGATTTCTGCCGAACTAAAACTCAACGTTCCGTAAATTTTGTTGTTAACAAATATCGGTGTTCCGATGTAAGATTCTGACTTGCATTTTTGATAAGCTGGACGATCGCGCATTTCAATTCTTGCTCGGATATGAGAACACGCAACAGTTTTCTGAAGTTCGATCGCCTGAGCGCAGTAAGTATCGCACAGATTCAGTTCTAAGCCGCGCACGAAGTATCCTAAATCTGTTTTAGCCGCCCGCACAATAAAATTTTCACCCTCAACTTCAGCCATGATACCGATAGAAAGTCCAAACATCAAGCAGCCTGCTGTTAGATAATCGTCCACCAGTTCTTCAAAGTTTTGATAATGATAAGTTGTAATCCGGTGCAAGTGTTTTAGATTAGCGCTAAAAGCTGCTAAAGCTTGAGACTTTAAAAATAATTCTTCTTCCCAGCGCTGGCGGTCGGTGATGTCTGTTTGCACTCCAATAAAGTGGGTTAAGTGTCGCCGCGAGTTGTACACCGGAGCGATCGACAGTTCGTGCCAAAAAGCCGTCCCGTCTTTCCGAAAATTGTGCAAGATAACTTGAGATTCTTTACCTTCTTCAATCGCAATTCGCAATTGTTTGGCAGTGGCGGTGTCCGTGTCGCCCCCCTGCAAAAATCGGCAATTTTTCCCAATTAACTCGTCTCTGCCATAACCGGTGATCCGCTCAAAACTGGGATTGACATAAATAATCGGATTATCTGCAACGGTGGCGTCGGCGATCGCAATGCCGTTGCTGCAACTTTCGATCGCCCTTTCCATCATTTGCAGCCGTTCTTGCGATCGAATCCGCTCGATCGCCGCGGCTAACACATTGGAGATCGCTTCTACAAAATAAACGTCATCTTGACTGAAAACCCGCTCTTGGTTGGTGTGAACTCCCAAAACGCCCCAGACGGGGGACTCGGAAGTGTTCGCTGGTTCTGCTTGTCCCCAGTTTCTTTTCTCTAGTCCCCGATTGCCGGGAACGATGACAGTCACGCCACTAACGGCCTGGTGGTTGTGCAGCAGCGGCGCGTCGCTAAAGCGCGTTTCCACCCGCAAATCTTCGACGATCGTCGGTTGACCAACTAGCAATGTGTAACCAGCTTGCGATCGGGCAGAAGCGGTAACAGTGGCTTTCCCGACGAGGCCGGGCCCCCAGCCCACCCCCGCTCGCAGCAGAAAAGCATGGCCAGAGGGCAACAGTTCTAACAACTGACAATAATCAACGTCCAGCGTTTGAGCAATTAACACCGCAGCTTTGTCCATCAGTGCCAACAAATCAGTTTCGGCCAGGGCCTGCTGCCCCAAGTAAGCGACGGCAGCTTGCTGACGGGCCCGCAAGTGGATTGACGCGAGCAATTCCTGCTCCTTCGCGGCGACTCTCTTGCGCTCGGTAATGTCGCAGAACACCGACAGGAGAACTTTTTCCGACTGCAATGTCAGGTAGCGAATCGATACAGTTGCCCAAAACAGTGTGCCGTCCGCCTTTTTCAGGCGGACTTCTGCCTCGCAGACGCGCTCGTTGCGAGCGAGTTCCTCCAGTAGTTTCTGGCGGTCTGCGGGCTTGCTGTAGAATATTTCGGCTTTTTGATGCTCGATCGAATCTCCGGGTTTGAGTCCGAAAAAAATACCGCATAAATCGTTGCAGTAAAGAATTTTGCCATCAGCCAGACTGCTGATGAGCAGTGGTACCGGCATCGAGTCGGCGATCGTCAGAAATAATTCTTTAGTTTCTTGCAGCGCTTCCGGTATTCCTGTATATAAGGCACAGCCATGACAGTCTTGGGGGATAATTTCGAGTTTTTGATTGATCCATTGCGATAATCTATTTTGCACAGATCGGGACTCCTGTAGCTCCGAAGCGGAGAACTGTGAACTGGTCGGCGATCGCTGGGGATTCCAGATGCAGAGGACGATCGACACTTGAACTCCCCGCACAAGATCAATCTTAACTAGAATAATGCAACACACGGCCCCAAACTTCGGCGCCCAACTGCCTGGATGTACAGATCACATCTGTCTTTGGTATGGAAATCTACTGTTTCTGAAGTTGCGTTAAGTTCTGATAAGAGCGGGTTACTTTGTCGGATGTCGGCGCAAGCTCCTAATCTGAAAGGTAAACTAATCTGCAAACAATCACCGAATGCTATCCGAGGAGACACGATAAATGCTTGAGTCTTACCGCCAACAGGCTGCTTTACGAGCAAATGAGGGAATTCCACCACTGCCATTAGATGCTCAGCAAACCTCAGAACTTTGCGAATTGCTGAAAAATCCCCCAGCCGGGGAAGAGGAATTCTTAGTCGAATTATTGCGCGATCGCGTTCCCCCAGGCGTAGACAGCGCAGCCTACGTCAAAGCTGGTTTTTTAACCGGTGTTGCTAAAGGCGAAATCCACAGCCCCCTAATTGCTCCCAAATGGGCAGTTTACCTGCTGGGGACAATGATGGGCGGTTACAACGTCCACTCTTTAATCGATTTGCTCCATCCCACAGCCGAAATTGCAATTCCCGCCACCGCAGCCCGGGCCTTGAGCAAAACGCTGTTAGTATTTGACGCTTTCCACGACATTCTGACGTTATCCGATACCAATCCTTACGCCAAACAGGTAGTCGATTCTTGGGCTGATGCCGAGTGGTTCACCAGCCGCCCCCAACTGCCCCAAGCCATTACCGTTACAGTCTTCAAAGTGCCGGGAGAAACCAATACCGATGACTTGTCGCCCGCACCCCACGCTACCACGCGGCCCGACATTCCGCTGCACGCTTTGGTAATGCTCGAAAGTAAGATGCCTGGAGCACTGCAAACCATTGCCGAATTGAAGCAAAAAGGCCATCCCGTAGCCTATGTCGGCGATGTTGTCGGCACCGGTTCCTCGCGGAAATCGGCGATTAATTCCGTGCTGTGGCACATCGGTAACGATATTCCGTTTGTGCCCAACAAGCGCAACGGCGGTTATATTCTAGGAAGTGCGATCGCCCCGATTTTCTTCAATACCGCTGAAGATTCCGGCGCTTTGCCGATCGAATGCGATGTCGCCAAAATGGAAACCGGAATGGTAATTACCATCCATCCATACAAAGGCGAAATCACCAATGAAGCCGGAGAAATCATCTCCACCTTCACCCTCAAACCAGACACAATATTAGACGAAGTTCGCGCCGGCGGCCGAATTCCCCTATTAATCGGACGCACTCTCACCGACAAAATCCGCGAAGCTTTAGGACTAGAACTCAGCACTATTTTTACCCGTCCCACCATCCCAGTAGATACCCATAAAGGCTTTACTTTGGCGCAGAAAATGGTAGGCAAAGCTTGCGGTTTGTCCGGCGTTCGTCCAGGTACATCTTGCGAACCAGTCATGACCACAGTCGGTTCCCAAGATACCACTGGGCCGATGACTCGCGACGAATTAAAAGAACTGGCTTGTTTGGGATTTAGCGCCGATTTGGTAATTCAAAGTTTTTGCCACACTGCCGCCTATCCAAAACCAGTTGATGTCAAAACTCACCACGAATTGCCCGATTTCATGGCTCAGCGGGGCGGCATAGCTCTGCGTCCCGGAGACGGCATTATTCACTCTTGGCTGAACCGTATGTTATTGCCGGATACAGTGGGAACTGGCGGCGATTCTCACACTCGTTTTCCTTTGGGAATTTCCTTTCCTGCGGGTTCGGGATTGGTGGCATTTGCTGCTGCTTTGGGCGTCATGCCTTTGGATATGCCGGAATCAATTTTAGTGCGGTTCAAGGGTGAATTGCAGCCCGGAGTAACGCTCAGGGATGTTGTGAATGCAATTCCCTACGTAGCGATTCAAAAAGGTTTGCTAACCGTCGAAAAACAGAACAAGAAAAACATCTTTTCTGGGCGGATTATGGAGATTGAAGGTTTGCCCGATTTGAAGGTCGAGCAGGCTTTTGAATTGACCGATGCTACGGCCGAGCGTTCTTGTGCTGGATGCACGATTAAACTGAGCGTGGAGACTGTTTCTGAGTACATTCGTTCCAATGTCGCGCTGCTGAAAAATATGATGGCGCGGGGCTATGAAGATGCGCGGACTATGATGCGCCGCGTGGCGAAGATGGAGGAATGGCTGGCTAATCCGGTGCTGCTGGAGGCTGATGCTGATGCAGAGTACGTTGAAATCATCGAAATCGATTTGAACGAGATTACAGAACCCATCGTGGCTGCACCCAATGACCCGGATAATGTTAAGTTGTTGAGTGAGGTTGCGGGCGATCGGGTTGACGAAGTATTTGTCGGTTCTTGCATGACAAATATCGGTCACTACCGCGCCACTGCGAAGGTGTTGGAAGGTGCAGGGGAAGTGAAAACTCGCCTGTGGATTTGTCCGCCAACTCGCATGGACGAACAGCAACTGAAAGAAGAAGGTTACTACAGCATTTTTGGAGCCGCTGGAGCGCGTACAGAAATGCCTGGTTGCAGTCTTTGCATGGGAAATCAAGCGCGGGTTAAAGATGCCACAACGGTGTTTTCAACTTCTACTCGCAACTTCAATAACCGCATGGGGAAAGACGCGCAAGTTTATCTCGGTTCGGCGGAATTGGCCGCAGTTTGTTCGCTGTTGGGCCGCATTCCCACAGTCCAAGAATACACGGACATTGTGGCGAAGAAAATTAATCCTTTTGCTGACGATTTGTATCGGTATTTGAATTTCGATCAAATTGCCGGTTTTGAGGATGAAGGGCGAGTGATTGCCTTGGAAGATATGCCTCGAATTGAGGATATTTTGGGCATTCCCTCGGGAGTGTTGAGCAAGTAAATAAAGCGCGGGCAATTGCCCGCCTTTGGTTTACAATCAAAGTAGGGATTTTTTCACCAATATCTCTAATATAATCTCCGGTAAATTAACTGCGATAATTTTAGATACTGTTGTTTTTTTCGCCTACCTACTTATAAACCGCTCAGATAAATATTGAATAATTGGTTAATACTTTTCAACAGTCTAAGTAGATGAGGGTTGAAAATATATAGCCTTTCTCACGCTCCATGAGGTACGCATGGGGCATGGGGCATGGGGCATAGGGCATAGGGCATAGGCATCGCACGCATACCTCACCACGCTTGAGAAC